>JAQTMA010000179.1 GCA_028714615.1 Anaerolineaceae bacterium
TTGGAGGACCGTCTGGTGCAGTTTGAGCTGGTCAGCACAACGAGCGCGGCAAGGAAAAGGAACCGAGACAAGTCGAAGCGATAATATGGATCCAGAGGACTCCCTCTTGATCGGAGGATTGCCCGGCTAAAATGTGGTTGAGCGCATCGTCACCCATTAGATCAATACGCTTATGCAATACCTCAAGTGCCCATGTTTTGAGGAGAGCAAATTTGGATGAAGATCATCCGGTCATTTTTGCAGCGGCGTCATGAAATACTATCAATCAACTATAGCCGGATAGCTGCTACCAGAAAGGCCAGGAAATAGCCCAAACCGTTCATCACCCCATGCGCTACCATACTCGTGGCATTCGAGCGGGACCGCCAGGCCAGCCAACCCAAAACGAGAGCGCTGAGCGGAACAGTGAACCCAAACAGTATCGGTGCGGTTTTGAGGTAGTTCAAATGCGCTAAAACAAACAGGCCAGCAATGAAAAGCCAGATCCAGACCTCCCGATAGCCGCTCTTGCGCAAATAGCCCCACAAGAACCCCCGGAAGATGGGTTCCTCGCTGACGGCGGCATAGCCGAGTTGGTAAAAGATGGATAGGAAGGTGGCACGGTTATCGATTAGAAGGGTCGACCCCGTCCACCGGGTCGGATCCAGTGGGGGAACCTCGAATGACTCAGGATAACTCGTTACAAGGACTGTCACAAGTCCAACCAGACCACCCAGCAGCGCCTACCTCAGGTCTGCCCAGCGGATTGCTCCCTTTTGAAACAACCGGGAGCGAAAATGCACCAGCAATCCTAATGCGATCGCCCACACGATGAGGCTGGGACCACGCGGAAACGCCATCGGAAACGTCAACAGGGGGTTGTCCTTCGGAATGAGCGCCAGGTAGAGCGTTTCGATGGGTTTGAAGAGGATCACCATCCAGAGGGCTAACGCATTGATATGATACTCCTGCAAGGAGTGGCTTTCCCAGATGAGCAGAACGGCCAGGAGCAGGTAGGTGCCGATTTCAAAGCAAGGGATGACCCATCTGGGTGGTTCGGAAAACACCAACCGAAATCCGGTGACCGTGTAACGTAACACGAGCAGGGCCAGGATCAAGCCCAAGGTGATCCGGCGGTGACCGGTGACGAATTGAGTTGTATGGGTTTCCCTATTACAGTCATTCGTCCCTCGCGAAGAAATAGTTAACCCTGCTGATAATGGATGATGATCGAGCTTATGAAGTCATTGAACGGGTCCGAGTACGACAAGTGGATCGGATTATGTCCGGAGGAGGACATTTTCTTCGTAACTACGCGCCTGTAACGTAAACGGGTAAGCATATAGCCCGTTCATATGGCGCCCAACTGTCAGGTCGCTAGTGCAATAATTTTCATAAAAATGTTCTGTTACAATCTGATAAAATGCATGAATATATCTCCCCACCCATTAGAAAAACCATCCAAAGGCGCGAAGTCTTCAATGGCCTGCACCGCCAGGTCTACTTTGCTCAAAAATGGCACTGCTTCGCGTTCGCAGACCGCTTTCTGGCGATACAACTGAGGGGAGAGCGGGTACTGATGCCCTTCGACGACATACACGCCTTCAAACAAGCTGTGTCCGGGCATCGTGCGTTTGTCGGTG
Organism: Anaerolineaceae bacterium; assembly: GCA_028714615.1. Next base: position 1,623 of record JAQTMA010000179.1, read on the forward strand.
CTGGAGTAATGCCAGCCTAGTCCACCCATCTTTTTGGCATAGCGCTTGACGTGGGTGGAGTCGTCCAGGATCAAATAACCGGTAACGGAGGTTGGGGTTGGACGACCTTTGCGTTTCGGGCGCTGTCGCTGTTGCGTTTCATGTGCCGCCAGCACCAATGGCGCCACTTCGGAACGGAAATAGTCATAGCGTGCCTGAGCCAAGTCGGTGAGCGACCAAACCGGAGACAAAAGAAAACGGCTGAGCCCACTTAGCGTCACCCAGACGGCTACTTGGCGCAGCATGCCGGACGAGGTCCGCGAAGCCTGGCAATGGATCAGCCCCATCAGTACGGTCACAAAGTACTTCCACTGGGGTGCGCCAAAGACCCGCTGCAAGCCGGACAGGTAATTGCGTATGGAGGCATCTTGAATGATAATGGGTTGGGCCATGATTTTCTCCTGGTTTGAGTTGTGGCAAACCCAATTATCAGGGAAATCTGGCCTTTTTTCTATGCTTTTGTTAAAAGTGCAAAACTACTGCCTATTGAATATCCAGCCGAGGCCATAACCGGAAATGCTTCCGATGTGAATCGAGAGGCTGTGCGGGGCTGGACAACGCTCGATCTGGTCGCAGGCATACACCTCACCCAAGCTGATGGAAAAATACCCCTGGCCATCGGGGCGCCAGGAGAAGCCTTGCATCGGAGAGTCGGTCGCGCCGCCTACTCGTTCACCGGTCAAACGATAGAGCCGCAAGCCCGAGCTTTCATGCATATACTGCCCATCTTGGGGGAAAGCAATGTAGGCTCCATCCGGGGAGATGTCCGCACGATGTACCCACCAGTTCTCCTGGGGAAAGCGGTACACCTGTTCCTCCGCATCGATCACCAGTGTGCCCTCGCTCAGCGAGCCACCTATTAGAAACATTTTCTGTTCAGGGAGCCAGAGCACTTCCCGCCAATCCCCGTCCTGGATCCGGGCTGGCGCTTCCCCCCATCGGCTGACCCGATAGACACCCGGCGGGAGCGGGTCCGGGTCGACCTGCTCGTACCCATGGGGAAGACTGAAGATCACTTGGTGCTGCAGGGGGTTGAGTGCTACGCCCGCAAAGTGCTTGACGTAGATGCTTTCTATGGTCAGATCCTCCAGGTTGCAGGCGCGCAGGTGCACGGGTCCCAGGCTATCGCTGCTATACAGGATCACATGTTCGTTGTCGATGAACCCCACAAGATACTCCCCATGACTGTCCTGGGGGTGGTATAGGGTTTTCAGGGTCGCGTTTGCTAGGAACGCGATCCCCACCATATCCACCCTACAGCCGTTTCCCCCGCAGTGACTGCGCTCCGCATACAGGAGCGCTTTCCCGTCCGGCGTCCACGCAAGCGGGTGGATCGCCTGCTGGGTGGTGGTCAAGCGGCGAATTGCGCCCGTCTGCAGGTCGAATACATACAGGTCGGCATAGGGGCGCTCCAGCTCAGCGACAAACGCCAGGTACCGGCCGTTCGGCGACCAATGCAGACCGCTCCAACCGGCCCAGGTCGCTCCCAAATCATCCGAGAGGATCCCGGGGGAAGGTGCGTTCGCCCCCAAATCCGCAATCTTCCGGGTGGTCAAGTCGGGGAAGTGCAGCAGATCGAGCTCGGCGCTGGTGGGCTGCTGTGAGTCGCGCAACACCCGGTAGGCCAGCCAGTTTCCCGAAGGGGAGATTTCCTCTGAGAAATGATCGCCGCTGGGGATGAGCCGGCCCTCCAGGGTCACTTCTGCTCGATGTCTGCCGTCCTGATCGAACACCCAGATGGCGGTTGCACTTTGCAGCGCTAACCAGGGACCCCGGGAATCGAGGCGCTCGATCGGGGTAGGTTCGGCAAGGGCGATGTGCGTCGGAGAGGAGGTGACCGGGAAGCCCTGGCGATCATCGGGAAAAGCAAGGAGGGTCGGCTGGAAAGAGGGAAGGGGGGATGCTTTTGGTGTAAGGTGCATTGAGACAACGGTTGGCGTCCTTCGATATAATTCTGAGTCCGCTGAGCATCCCGTAGCCGCAAGGAGACAACTTAAACAGAGAAAAAGGAAAAGGATCTTTGTCATTGCTTCTCCAAATCTGCCCAACGAGGCAAATCGTTATACGGAATTATTGCACGAATATGAGAATATTGAACTATGGGAATGTTGTCCATTCAAGATAACTCGTAGACTGCCTGCTCAGAAAGTTTTCGATTCGAAGCCAGGCAATCCAGTTCCGATGAATTACCACATTCTGCAGAAATTGGTTTTCGGCGTCAGGGCGGAAAGTACCAATCTTCCAGCTTTCAAGGTCAAGACAATATAACGCGTTCTTTTTTTCGTTCAAAGATGGAAAGCCAGTCCAATAAACCCACTTTCCATCTATTTTGGGGTCAGAGGCTTCCAGAGTTGATGTGGGGATTATTTGTTTTTCATCATTAATCAAATTCATAACCACGATCTGTTCAGCGGTTTGAAATCTTGTCGTAGATTTCCAAAATAACCAGGGATAATCGATTCTTGGCATGCTACCCTTTGCATTACTAGTGATCTGTCGCCATAGGCCATCAGTGAGGTTTACAAGAAAAATATCACTGCCTCCCCCATGATTTTCATCATAGTCTTTTTCCACAGCTAGATAACCATTTGAAAGGCTCAACTCTGACCATATGGCGCCGTTCACACTCTCTCGTGTCAAGCACGTTCTCTCACCAGTTTCGAGGTCCTCTATGGTAATGGTGTCCTCAAAATTGCCTTTGCCTTGTGAAGTGACAATACTCCAAACCACTTGGTGATCCTGAGTAGTAATATGGAAGGTATTGATCGCTTCTTGGTCGTTGTAAATTTTGAGAATCTGCTTCTCATTTCTATTAACTATGTTGACTGCCCGCAAATCCCAGGTTCGAAATTCGGCAGAGACAGAGGTATCACCAAATATTAACCAGTCTCCGCTTACAATTGGTTGGATGAAATCGACTCTACCATCGGTGTAAGCTGTTTCAGCAACAGTCTCCACACTGCCGCTGTCTGAAAGTATTCTATAGATTCTTCCGGGATCTGTATGACCGACCCAATACGCGGAGCCGTCCTCTATAACAAATAAGGCAATTCGTTCTTTGCCTAAAGCTACCGAATATTCTGGGTTGTTAAGGTTGTTGGGAGAATATGCCAGCATACCTGTTGTTTGGAATTTTGATACACTCGATTGGATTGTTAGTTCTCTGGTGGAGCAAGAACTAACCAGGAATATGGAAAAAGCAAATAACAGAAAAATACTCTTGTTCATGATCCAATAAACCATTTCATAATATCCCACTTTCTCAGTACCGGCGAAATAACGGAGAGAAGTCTGCTCCGTTATTTCGCCGAGGTAATCTCTGTCACCTTGTTACAAAATTTACCAAACTTGACCGTTATCCGCTGCCACCCAAACCCAGAAAGTAGACATGAGGCGATTGTTGAAATACGCTCCACCACTGCCATATTTATGTCCGGCATATTCACTTCCAGTGTCAACATAATAAACACCGGGAACCGAGTTGGGACCGCTGTGATAATATCCGTAGGCTGTCACGATGTGGTTAGCATAGACTACCCAACCTGGCATACCTTGAGTATAGAGAGCAGTGATCAAAGCATAATTTGCATCAATGTCGTATTCTAGCCAAGAATCCAGTGTATTTGCATCATTGGCAACGCCATTAATATAATGATTGACACCCAGATGACTGTTTATGACTGGGGTGATGTTGTTAATCCATATGCCAGAATCTGGGTTGAGATGCTCTTCAGTTGCTAGAGTTCCTAAGTCTGGAACATATGTAGTGCGAGCACGTATGGCTACTTGAGTGGATGAGGGCCCACAATAATTGCGATAATCATGGCCATCTGGTTCGCGATAAGTCTCCGCGGCGCCTACGTAAAGAGTTTTGGACCCCAATCCCATCGGTGAAACAGGCTGTGCGGCAGTATTCTGCTTCTTTTCTTGAAGGTGTTGCTTTGCCGCTGCATCTTTTGCTTTGAGGAAATCTAACTCTTTCTGTGTCCATTGGTAATTTGGGTCAAAATTATTATGCCCCCCATCTTGTCCTGATAGTTGAGATTCAGCTCGGACAATAGGCGCAATCCCAAACAGCAATGTGATCATCATGACCACCGCGAGAAGCCGTATGCTTTTCATGTATCCCTCCAAACAAGAGACCGAACATTGTGGATAAAAAGAAAGATCGGAAAGACGTGTTCAGCGTTCTTTGAATGCTGATTTAGGTTTCAACCCAATCACATCACCTCCTAATTTATCCTGAGTTGAACATCATTCAGAGCATACAAATATCCAATACTCTTGTCACGATTTCCAACCTATCAGAAGCTATTCGTCCTCGCTTGGATCTAAATAGACATCAAACCGAAGGATGAATAGTAGTCCTATGGCTGTGTCTCGATCAAGGGTCTCCCTCTTGAAATACAGCCAAGGATCTTATTTCCCAACCCAGCACCCCAGATGTTTCTACACCATACAATACAACCAAGTTCTAGCCGCATTCAATGTCGTTTTTGCCAATTCTCACTGTCGTTTAAGCCAGTCTTTCAACACCCCAAGGTTTTAAAACAAAGAACTGGCCCTCATTGGGAAGAAGGTCAGTTCATGATTGCCGTGGACCTATCTCAAAGCTGTATCCAGCCGTTTTGGACGGCTATCGCCACAGCTTCCGTCCGATTATGCACCCCCAGCTTTTCAATAATTCTGCCGACTTGATAGCGCACGATCCGCTCCGAGATTTACAGTTCCTCCCCGATTTGGGCGTTGTCATATCCCCGCCCGAGTAGCTGGATAATCATCAACTCGCGATCGGTCAATAACGAGGAGGCGGCCTTGGATTTTTCATCTTGGGTTTGGATCCCAATTAAATAATACTGGGAGATAGTTCAACCTCCCGGCGCGGTAGGTGTCATCTGGGAGTACTTTTGAACAATCTTGGAAATTTGATCCAAAGATGTTGGTGGGAACGCGGTCTTGGCTCCTGGCCATGGGCTATCTGGAACTACTGCAAGCGAATTCGTCAAATCAAAAAGCCAGGGTTGCATATTTCCAATGTAATATTCCCCTTTCGGGAAGCCTATTAATGGATCCAAGAAAAGTAGATATTTTGTGTTTTTCTTAATCTCGATGTGCTTAAATATTTCTCGCGCTTTCTGTTTCTCCTCAGAGGTCTTCGGTGTTTCTTCTCCTAAAATGCCTTCAGATTGCACAATATTAATTATTGTTTCCCCATCCCCTTTTAAGTAACGGTCCACTGAAAATTGATATGCCTGACCAATAACATACACGTTTTGATCTGGTTTTGAGATTTCATTTACATCTCTTGCGATGTTAAATTCCAAGCCAATATCAGTTACTTCACCAATCACAATCAGGCTGGTATTTTGAGTGAGTTGTTCGATTGAAGGAGCGGTGATATAAAGTGCATCACCACCTCCCTTGGCATTATCAGCGGAAAATCCCATACATGCAGTTAGTGGTATGAGGAGAATGGTGCAGAATACTGTCACAAAAACACACTGCCATTTAATTGCAATCTTTATTTTCATTTCTTTCATCCTCCATTTTCAGATTATTTCAGCTAATTTCTTCAATGCCATTTTTTGTACTCTAGCCTGGCAGATCATTACTCTCCTGGAGTTCCAGAAATATATCGTTTAAGGATATACCTGGTTAACAAGGTCTTTATCGGGTTGGCGTGGCGAATAGTAAGTATTTGGGTCCGGGTTGTAGCCCATTAGCGCAATATCTGTTCCAGATATATGGCCAATACTTTGGCTGTGACCTGTCTCGTGTCCCGCATAAGCATGCCGAGTATTATTGGAATAATTATCATAATATAGATTCCCATATACATCATAGCCTGTTGTATGTCCATAAGCGTCACAGTAGGGTTGAGCATATCCGCCATAAGAATCGTTGGTATTATAGGTATTGAAGTAAACATTTCCATAAATATGTTGATAGAATGTAATATATGTCCCAGCTGCATTCCAATCGTTAATCCCAGCTTGAAATGCTGTACGCCAAGGAGCACTCGTTGATTGTAGATTACTACCCCATTTATAAAGAATTGAAATGCTGCTTGATCCATAATTGCGCTGCCACCGACATGGTGGAGCATCCGTTTCTGTTACGGCAGCCACTGCTATTCCATAGGACGTAACTAAACTAACCAATAATATAAAGGCAATCAAAATGTAGGAGATTCCCGACAGTTTTGGAACCTTCAAAAAATGGTTAGACATATTATCTCCCTCCCTCAAGTTATGATATTTGCTTCAAAAAGATTGCTCCGATCAGAAAGTGAAAAATATGGTGCGAATCGTCGTTTCGTTGACTAAGCTTACATTCCACCTCCCTTCTGGAAAAAATATTATTTTGATAAGAAGGGACAGAAAGTAAATACGTTCTTGAAATACAGCCAAGGATCCTATTTCCCAACCCAGCACCCCAGATGTTTCTACACCATACAATACAACCAAGTTCTAGCCGCATTCAATGTCGTTTTTGCCAATTCTCACTGTCGTTTAAGCCAGTCTTTCAACACCCCAAGGTTTTAAAACAAAGAACTGGCCCTCATTGGGAAGAAGGTCAGTTCATGATTGCCGTGGACCTATCTCAAAGCTGTATCCAGCCGTTTTGGACGGCTATCCCGACCGCTTCGGTTCGATTGTGAACTGTAAGTTTTTCTAATAATCGTTCGAGGTGAAAGCGGACGGTTCTTTCGGAAATGAACAGTTCCTTGCCAATCTGGTCGTTTGTGCAGCCCCGTCCTAATAACTGCA
>JAQTMA010000180.1 GCA_028714615.1 Anaerolineaceae bacterium
GCCTTGCTGAATTCTTCCGCCTCTGCCAGGGTCAAATCGGTGGCGCGGCTGAGACCAAAGGAGCTCATGCCGTAAATCAAACCGAAGTTGATGCTCTTCGCCTTGCGACGTTGGTCTTTAGTAACCACCTCGATCGGGATGTTATAGATTGCGGCGGCGGTGGCGGCATGAATATCTTGTCCGGCGGTGAAAGCCGCCAGCATGGCTTCGTCGCCCGACATAGCAGCCACCAGGCGCAGCTCGATCTGGGAATAATCCACCGATAGCAGCACCTGACCTGGCCCAGACACAAACCCCAGGCGGACGCGCCGGCCTAACTCGGTGCGGGTGGGGATGTTCTGCAGATTTGGATCGGAAGAAGCCAGGCGCCCGGTGACCGAACCGGTCTGGTTGTAAGAGGTATGAATGCGGCCGGTAGCGGGGTTAACTTCCAGGGGCAGCGCGTCGACATAGGTGGATTTGAGCTTCGAAAGCTCGCGATACTCCAGGATCATGTCTACCACAGGGTGCTGTCCGCGCAGCTCTTCCAACACGTCGGCTGAGGTCGAGAAATGCCCACTAACGGTCTTCTTCCTGCGGTCCGGCGGCTCCAGGCGGAGGCGCTCGAAAAGCACCACCGAGAGCTGCTGGGTCGAGTTCAAATTGAAGGAACCTCCCACCGCGCTGTAGATGGTTAGCTCGATCTCCGCCATGCGCTTGCGCAGCTCCTCGGCCATTTTCTGGAAGAAAGGCACGTCCACGGCAATGCCGGTCATTTCCACGTCGGCCAGCACGCCCACCAACGGCATCTCCACCTCGTCCATCAACCGAGAGCAGTTCTGTGTACCCATCTCCTTAGAAAGGACGGGCATCAATCGCAGCGTCGTTTCTGCATCATCGGCGGCATAAGCGGCTGCCGCAGCGATGGGCACTTCAGCCATGGAAACCTGGTTTTTACCTTTTCCGATCAGATCTTCGATGTGTGTCATTTCACGGTCGAGGCGAATCCAGGCCAGGTTCTTCAACCCCAGGTTATGGGAAGCCGGGTTGATCAACCATTCAGCAATCATCGTGTCAAAGGAAAGCGGGTGGACGCGCAAGCCATTGCGGGCCAAGACGATATAATCGTACTTCAAGTTATGCCCAAGCTTAGGGATGAGTGCATCCGTCAGAGGGCCGCGTAAAGCCTCGATGACCGCTGGGATAGCGAGTTGCTCGCCGTCCCCCGCCCGGTGACCGACCGGGATGTAATAGCCTTCGCCTGCCTGCACTGCAAGCGAAATGCCGACCAGCTCCGCCCGCATCGGGTCTGTGGAGGTTGTTTCCGTATCGAACGAGATAGCCGGAGCGGTAGAGAGTTTTTGATTGAGCTCGTGCAAGGCAGCGGGGGTATCGATTACCTTGACTTCGATGCGGGAAGGCGCCGGGATCGACTCGCCGATGACGCGCACTTCTTCGCCGAATAAGGAGAGCTGCTGGGAGGCCGGTTTCACGATAGGAATCACAGGATTGGCCGGAGCGGATACAGCTACGCCGGGCAGGGTTTTGTTCAGCTCGTTTAGTCGGGTGACCAATGAGCGGAACTCGAGCTCACGGAAGAGGGCTTCCACGGTGAGCGGATCATAATGGCCCATCTCGGCTTTGTGGATGTCCAGTTGGATGGGTACGTCAGTGTGGATACGGGCCAGGTCGCGGCTGAGGTAAGCTGAATCGCGCCCGGCTTCCAGACGGGAACTAACCCGGTTGGGCAGCTCCTGGATATGTGTATAAATATCGTCCAGGGTGGGGTAAGTGCTCAGCAGGGAAACGGCGGTTTTCTCGCCGATGCCGTTCACCCCGGGGATATTGTCGGAAGTGTCGCCCACCAGGGCTTTGTAGTCCACGACTTGCTCGGGTTTTACCCCCAGGTGTTTGACCACATCCTCAGGTAAGTAGTCTTTGGCTTCGCTCAGCTTGCTCCCAGCCAGGTTGACAATGATGCGATCGGTCACCAACTGCAGCAGGTCGCGGTCTCCGGTGATAATCTTGACGCCCATGCCGGCTTCGACTGCCTGGTGGGCGATGCTGCCGAGCACGTCGTCGGCCTCGTAGCCTTCAACCTCCAGGCGGGGGATGTTGAAAGCATCTACCAGTTGGCGGATGCGCTCGACCTGCTGGCGCAGGTCGTCTGGCATCTTGGCGCGGGTAGCCTTATATTCAGGGAAGATTTGGTCGCGGAAAGTGCGGCCGGTATCGAAGGCGACAGCCAGGTACTCGGGTTTTTCCTGTTCCAGCATACGCATGAGCACGCTGGCGAAACCGTAGATGCCGGCGGTCGGTTCGCCGGAAGCGGTGCGCCAGCGATCTCCCGTTGGGTTAGCAGCGGTCAGGGCGAAGTAGGTGCGGTAGGCCAGGGCATGGCCGTCGATCAGGTAAAGAGTCGGGGGCATTGTATGTGTAAATTGCAGAATTCAGATCGTTCCTGATTAAATTATAGTCCTTGCATTTGAAATCAACAAATGCCGGATATTTCTATCTGATTTAGGAGTCTATCATGTCGTTGGCTGTGAAGCAAGCTGATTTCAGTGTTGCGGTGGGGGGGAGCTTATGATACACTAACATGGTAAATTAAGTCCTAAAATGGCGATCGGGGTGAAAAGGACACAACTATGGATGCAACCGACGATCCGTTAGCCAAAACTCGCGCGATAAAACCAAAGAATCCAAAATTACGAGCAGATCTCTCCGCGGATACTCGCCTGGAGATGTTCTGGCTGATGATGTTGGCCCGGCGAACGGATGAACGCGCCTGGGCGCTGCATCGCCAGGGGAAGATCGCTTTTCACATCTCCGCCATCGGGCAGGAGGCTGCCCAGGTGGGTGCGGCCTTCGCCATCAACCGCGGCTTGGATTGGGTGGCGCCGTACTACCGCGATCTGGCGTTGATGCTGGCTATGGGGATGACCCCCACGGAATTTTTCATGGGGCTCTTTGGAAAGCGAGATGAACCAAATTCCGGGGGGCGGCAAATGCCCAGCCATTGGGGATTGAAGCGAGCCAATGTGATCAGTCACTCATCGCCGGTGGCTACCCAGGCGCCGCATGCCGCCGGGATCGGCCTGGCGATCAAGCTGCGCCATGAGGACAAAATCGTGCTGACCACCATCGGTGAGGGATCGACCTCGCAAGGAGAATGGTACGAGGCGGTCAACTTTGCTGCGATACACGCCCTGCCGGTGATTTTCCTGGTACAGAATAACCAGTACGCGATATCAGAACGCGTGGATAAACAGATGAATATCAAAAGCGTGGCTGATAAAGCTTGCGGCCTGGGCCTGGTAGGGGTGAGCGTGGATGGGACCGATATCTACGAAGTTTACCGGGTGGTGAAAGAGGCTGTGGAACGCGGGCGTACCGGTGTTGGTCCTACCGTGGTCGAGGCCAGGACCTACCGCATCACGCCGCATTCCTCCGATGACGATGACCGCTCCTACCGCAGCCGTGAAGAAGTCGAGGAGCACAAGAAGCGGGACCCGCTGATCGTGGCGCGTGAAATCCTTGAAAAAGATGGGAGCCTGAAACCTGGGCAGTCCGAGGAGATGGACGCCCGCGCCCGCAGCCTAGTTGACGAGGCGGTCAAAGACGCAGAGGCGGCTCCATTGCCTGCGCCTGAAGAAGGTATGCACCCGGTATACGCTGAGGAGGCGCCGCATGACTGAGATGACCCTGATTGAGGCCATCCGCCAGGGGCTGGATGAAGAACTCGGGCATGACCCGAATACGTTCATCCTGGGGGAGGATGTTGGCGCGCGCGGGGGGGTCTTCCGCGCCACCCAGGGATTGTTTGAAAAATACGGTGCAGACCGGGTGATTGACTCGCCCCTGGCGGAAGCTATCATTGCTGGAGTAGGCGTGGGGGCGGCGCTCTACGGTATGCACCCCATTTGTGAGATCCAATTTGCCGATTTCATTCATCCGGCCATCAACCAGATCATTAATGAAGCTGCCAAGATGTGCTACCGCTCGAACGGGCAGTGGACAGTCCCGCTGACCATCCGCGCCCCATACGGCGGGGGGATCGGCGGCGGACTGTACCACTCACAGAGCCTGGAAGCGCTCTTTGCGCATGTGCCGGGATTGAAGGTGGTCATTCCATCCAATCCCTATGACGCCAAGGGGCTGCTGAAATCAGCCGTGCGCGATCCGAACCCGGTGCTGTACTTCGAGCCCAAGAAAGGCTACCGCCTGATCAAGGGCGAAGTGCCGGAAGATGATTACACCGTTCCCATTGGCCCGGCCAAAGTGACCCGCGCAGGGCAGGACCTGACGGTCTATGCTTACGGGATGATGCATTACTACACCCTACAGGCCGCAGAGAAAGTGGCCGGCGAGGGCATCGACGTGGAGGTCGTGGATCTGCGCACAATTTACCCGGTCGACCGCGAGGCGATCCTGTATTCGGTGCGCAAAACCGGCAAAGCCCTGATTGTTTACGAGGACAACCTGACCGGGGGATATGGCGCGGAGGTGGCGGCCATTATCGCCGAGTATGCCTTCACTGACCTGGACGCGCCAGTGCGCCGCCTGGCCGGGCCGGACGTGCCGTCCGTTCCTTATAGCCACCCGATGCAAGACTGGTTCATGCTCAACCCGGACAAAATCGCGGACGCCATCCGGGATCTGGCGAAGTACTAAAAACCTTTAACACAGAGGACACAGAGAAGAGCAAGGAGGACACAGAGAAAATTCCAAATTACTCCTCTGTGTACTTGGTTCTTAACCTCTGCGCTCTCTGTGTTAAAAGGTTCCTGGAGGATCAAGATGCCCACAAAAGTCATCATGCCCCAACTGGGGGAATCGGTTGTCGAAGGGACGGTCACCAAATGGCTGCGCAAGGAAGGCGAGCAGATCGCTGAGTTGGAGTCTCTGCTGGAGATCACCACGGATAAGGTAGATACGGAAATCCCCAGCCCGGCGGGGGGTACTATCCTGAATATCCTCGTCCCGGAAGGCGCCACCGTGCGAGCAGGAACCACCCTGGCCTGGATCGGCCAGCAGGGAGAGGAATACCCCGGTGGAAACGGTCAGGGCGCCGTGAGCGGGCATGCGGCGGCTCAACCTGCAATGGGCGCTAAGATCAGCGAGACCGGTCCGGTTGCACACGGCGCGGCGGTAAGCCGTACCCAGGAGCTCGGCTTCATCTCTCCGGTAGTAGCCCGCCTGGCCCACGAGAAGAATGTTGACTTAAACCAGGTGCAGGGCACCGGCGCGAACGGTCGCATCACCAAGCAAGACGTTCTGGCATTCCTCGAGCATTCGAAAAGTATTCCCACATCTCCAGAGTTGCAGGCCTGGGAGATCCCGGCCGACGGGGACTTGTTCCGGCCGACCGAAATGGTCTTCGGGAAAAAGGAGGAGCAACCAGTGCGCCAGGCGCTTCCTCAAGAGCAGCCTGCCCCGGCAGCTCAACCTACTCCCATACCGCCTGCTGCACCCGCATCGGCGCAGATGCAGGCGATGCAAGCAGCGCAGGCCCTCCCCGGGGAGTTGCTGCCTCTCAGCCCGGTGCGAAAATTGATCGCAGAACGCATGGTGGCGAGCAAGAACACCGCTCCTCACGTGACAACCATGATGGAAGCCGACCTGAACAAAGTGGTGGCGCACCGTGAGGCCAACCTGATGGTCTTCGAGCGCGATGGCGCCAACCTGACCTATACAGCCTATTTCATTGCCGCCGCGGTGGCTGCTTTGAAGGCTTACCCCTTGGTTAACTCTTCCTGGACCGATCAGGGCATCCGGCTCCAACAGGCAATCAATATCGGCATGGCTGTCTCGATGGGCGATGAAGGCCTGATTGTGCCCGTGATCAAAGCGGCGGACAGCCTTTCGCTGCTCGGGGTGGCCCGGGCGGTGAACGACCTGGCTGCGCGGGCTCGCACGCACCGATTGCAGCCGGAGGAGGTCAAAGGCGGCACCTTCACCATTACCAACCACGGTATCTCAGGATCTCTTTTTGCTACACCAATCATCAACCAGCCCCAGTGCGCCATTTTGGGGGTCGGTGCGATCCAGAAGCGCGTGGTGGTGATCAACGACGCCATCGCCATCCGCCCAATGGCCTACCTGTCGCTGACCTTCGATCACCGCATCCTGGATGGAGCGTCAGGGGATCGATTCCTGGCCAAAGTCGTCGAGACCCTGCAGAATTGGGTATAATCAATCACAATATCATCATTTTCTCATCGAGAGGGGTTTTATGGAAGAATACGATGTCGTCGTGATCGGGGCTGGCCCTGGCGGGTACGTGGGCGCCATCCGGGCTGCACAACTTGGCTTGAAGACCGCCATCATCGATAAACAGTGGCTGGGTGGGGTGTGCTTGAATGTCGGCTGCATTCCCTCCAAGGCGCTGCTCAAAAATGCCGAAGTGGCCCGTACCCTGCGTGAACACGGCAAAGAATTCGGCTTCACCTTTGATAATTTGAACCTGGATTACAGCGTTGCCGTTAAACGCAGCCGGCAGGTTTCGGACCGGCTGACCAAGGGCGTTGGTTTCTTGATGCGCAAGAACAAGATCGACGTGCATATGGGAACGGCCGTGTTCAAAGACGCCCACACCCTGACGGTCACGCTCAAGGATGGCAAAGCCATCGACCTTGGCGCCAAGAATACCATCATCGCGACCGGAGCGAATGCCGCGATGATCCCTGGAGTGAACGCCGATGGGGAAAAGGTGGTTACTTATTTGGAAGCCATCCTGCAAACCAAGATGCCCCAATCGGTGGTGATCATCGGCGCAGGCGCCATTGGGATGGAGTTTGCTACGGTGTGGGCATCTTATGGCGCCCAGGTTACGATCGTTGAAATGCTGCCGCGTGTTCTACCGCTGGAAGACGAGGAGATCAGCGCGGAGCTAGCCAAACAGTTTACCCGGCGCGGCATCCAGATAATGACCGGAACGCGCGTGCAGGCGGTCGAAATGACCGACGCCGGGGTAAGGGTGAAGGTCTCAAATGAAGCCGGGGAGAAGACCCTGGAAGCTGAGCAAGCGTTGGTAGCCATCGGCTTCAAGCCCAATTCGGCCAACCTGGGCCTGGAACAGGTTGGCGTCAAGCTGAATCAACGCGGATTTGTCGAAATCGACGAGCGCATGGCTACCAGTGTACCCGGCGTCTATGCCATCGGCGACGTGACCGGCAGGCTGCTTCTGGCGCACGTGGCTTCTGCGCAGGGCATCATCGCCGCCGAGAATATCGCCGGCGCCGAGACGATCAAGCTGGATTACGTCATGATGCCGCGCGCCACATTCTGCCATCCGCAAGTAGCGTCCTTCGGCCTGACCGAGGCGCAAGCCCGTGAAAAAGGTCAGGAGATCAAGATCGGGCGCTTCCCCTTCCAGGCCAATGGCAAAGCCCTGGGGATGGGGGAAGGGGTGGGCTTTATCAAGCTCATCACCGACGCGCACTACGGAGAGATCCTGGGTGCGCACCTGATCGGTCCGGAGGTCTCTGAGCTGCTACCCGAGCTGACCCTGGCGCAAATGATGGAACTGACCCCCAACGAGATTGCCCGCAACGTCCATACACACCCCACGTTGGCCGAGGTGATCATGGAAGCCGCGCACGATGCCGAAGGGCATCCGATATCGATCTAGACGCACCGGCAGCCAACCAACCTTATGAAGAGAGAAGACGCACTCTACCACATCCAATTGCGCCGTGGAGACATCGGGCGTTACGTGCTCTTACCCGGCGACCCGGGTCGCTGCGAGCGCATAGCCCGCTATTTCGACGCCCCGAACTTCGTTGCCTCCAACCGGGAGTACTGCACCTGGACAGGCAGCCTGCTTGGGGAAAAAGTCTCAGTGACCTCGACCGGCATCGGCTGTCCTTCTACCGCCATCGCCGTTGAAGAGCTGATCATGATCGGGGCGGACACGTTTATCCGGGTGGGGACCGCAGGCGGCATCCAGCCGGAGAACAAAGCTGGTGACGTGGCCGTGATCACCGGGGCCATTCGGGATGAAGGCACCACCCCGCAGTACCTGCCGGTGGAGTACCCCGCCCTGGCGGATATCGACGTGGTTTGCGCGCTGCGCGACGCGGCCAACCGCCTGGGGCTGCGCTACCACCTGGGAGTGGCCCACTCCAAAGACTCGTTCTATGGTGAGGTGCAGATGCAGCGCATGCCGGTCGCGGCGCGGCTGCAGGAGCGTTGGCGGGCCTGGAAAGCTGGCGGGGCAATTGCCTCCGAGATGGAATCTTCAGCCCTGTTCATCCTGGCCAGCATCCACCGCAAGCGCGCCGGTGGCGTCATGCTGCTGATCGGCGACCCTGCCGAACCCATGCATGCATCGGATGCGCAAGCGCACAACCGCATGCTTGAAGAGGACCGCCAGATCCGCGTGGCGATTGAAGCGATCAAGCTTCTGATCGAAC
>JAQTMA010000181.1 GCA_028714615.1 Anaerolineaceae bacterium
GGCATCACCGGGTAGTCTACCGGGTCTTGCTTACGTTGCTTGATCATAAACTTAAGGGTGTAGGCAGCATTGTATAACGCTTGGGTTGCCTCCTGGAATTGGGGAGAATCCCCTGGACCATGACCCGGTTCGATGGCTCCATCGATCCTGATGAACTGCAGGCATGGGATATCGACGATTTCTACCTTTTTAGCAGTGGGGGAATACAGGGATCTGTATCGTTTGCGAAGATCGAGTTGTTCCATGGAGTCTCCTTACTTCAGATAAAGCTGGTTTTTATCAACCAGCTTACAGTTGGTCGGCCAACCGCCCAGGGCGGTGCAACTTGCCCATTGGTCCCGGAAATTGATCAACACCACCGTATCATAGATCAGCTCATCGTAGTGGCTTAAAACCAGGGTACGTGGCTGGTTCCAGACTGTTTTTAAGGGGTCCACGGATCTGAGACGTAAATCCAACACAGTTTGCCGATCGACAGTCTGTCCCTGGTGGTCGATGGCGAATTGAAGGATTCGATTGGTAGTAATGACTGGAGTAGTCAGGTCTTGGGTGATATTGTTTTCGGGCGCCAGGCCAGCCAGGGAGAATAAAACTACCCAAAAGACTGCCGGTATCCAGCGACCAACGGGAGCGCCCGAATCACTGGTGGCCTCGACCAGGGCGATTTCCAGCATCCCGGCGATCAAGGTTACGATCACGACTGCCACCATAGCGATCCCCGATTTGAATTGAGCGGCCAGAACGAAGGGATAAGCGACCATGCGAGCCAGATCCGGATTGACCAGGGTAATGAATTTCGAGATTCCATCCATAGGGACGTGGGAGGCGAGCCAGGCATAAATGATCCCAGTTGCCAACCATAAACAAAAAGCCACCAGCAAGTTCTGGCTGCGGTAGACCACCCAGGCTACCCCGGCGCCGATCAGGATGGTGGGAATGCCTCCAAGAATGAACATTGCGAAAGGATACGTGGCATGGGCCAGGGCGAGCTGGATGCCATCGAAGCCCCAGGCGACGAACGCGAAAACAAATCCTGCCAGGGCGCCGTAAAAGATAGACGTGCGCATTTTTTCGGCTCGAATGGCTTCGTAATTGATTTCTGTCAGCATGGCGGCAATCCTCATGCGAAATGCGGGTTCCTGGTGTACCCCACCTGTAGCGATTATATCAAGGATTGGACATCTCTGAAACAGCCTTTACTTCGAAGTGGGGGGGCGAAGCATATGTATGGATGTAGAAGGGGTGGGTCGAAAACCCACCCCTTCTACAGACCATCTCTTGCGGACCTGCGTTAACGGGCTGTCTTCGCAGACAACTCGCCAGGATTCAAACTCGGTTGATTGGATTACCGCCGGTTACCGCCATAGCGGTCCCCGCCGCCTCGATTACCACCGCTGCCACCGCGGCGATCTCCATTTCCGCCACCCCGGTTACCGCCGCTTCCACCTGGACCGCTGCGACCCTTGCGATCGTGTGCGTTGGCTTCTTCCGCCGTCCAACCTTCCAGGACGGCCTGGCGGGATAAACGGATCTTGCCCTGGGGATCGATGTCGGTCACCATAACGGTGACTTCGTCGCCCACATTGACGATATCCTCAACTTTTTCGACCCGCTCTGTGTCGAGCTGGGAGATGTGCACCATACCGTCCAGGTTGGGGAGGATTTCGACGAAGGCGCCGAAATCTGCAACACGGACGACCCGCCCGGTATAGATGCGGCCAATCTGCGGCGTTTCGGTCAAAGCCTGGATGCGCTCGCGGGCGCGCGCTTCCCCCTCGCCGTCCGTCGCGGCGATGAAGACGGAACCATCATCGTCGATGTCAATCTTGGTATTGGTCTCTTCTTGCAGGGCGCGGATATTCTTGCCGCCCGGGCCGATGATAGCGCCAATTTTATCTACTGGGACCTTAATGACAGAGATCCGCGGAGCATGTGGTTTGAGCTCTGGGCGAGGAGCCGGTATGGTCTCCAGGATTTTATCCAGGATCAAGCGGCGAGCTGAGTGGGCCTGGTTGAGAGCGTCGCGCAAGATGTCTGCCGTCAGGCCTTTGATCTTGATGTCCATTTGTAAGGCGGTAATACCCTTATCGGTACCGGCTACTTTGAAGTCCATGTCACCCAGGTGATCTTCCAATCCCTGGATGTCGGTCAGGATGCGGTATTGGTCGCCTTCTTTGATCAAGCCCATAGCGATGCCTGCGACTGGGGCGCGGATAGGCACACCGGTATCCATGAGGGCCAGGGTAGAGCCGCACACCGAAGCCATAGAAGAGGAGCCGTTCGAGGATAGAACCTCGGACACCAGGCGAAGTGTATAGGGGAATTCACTTTCCGAAGGGATCACCGGCAGGAGAGCACGTTCGGCGAGAGCGCCGTGGCCGATTTCCCGGCGAGAGGCGCCACGCAGCATTTTAACTTCCCCGGTCGAGTAAGGGGGAAAGTTGTAATGGTGCATGTAGCGCTTTGATTCGGTCGGACTGAGCGTATCCAGTTCCTGAGCTTCTTTCGGAGTCCCCAGGGTAGCCAGAGTGAGTACCTGGGTTTCACCGCGGGTAAACAATCCGGAGCCGTGCGCGCGCGGGCTGATGCCTACTTCACACCAGAGCGGGCGGATTTCATCCAATGAGCGACCATCCGGCCGAATGGCTTTGTCAATGATGCGCTGCCGCACGACGCGTTTATAAGCATCTTCAAAAGCTTCCTTGAAGGGTCCCACCAGGGACTCGTCATCGCCGGCCAATTCAGCCAAAGCCTCGCGGCGTAGCTCGTCGGCTGCGTCGTTGAGCTCGGCTTTTGTATGCGGGGTGTCGAGGGCTGAAATCAAGCCGGACGCCACGCGTTGGTACATTTTTTCTTTCACTTGTACAGGCACACCGAACAGCGGGACTTCCCGCTTGGGTTTGCCAATTTCCGCAGCCATTCGTTCTTGGAGATCGATCAGCGGTTGGAGGGAGCGATGCCCAAACTCCAGTGCTTCGACCATGATCTCTTCGCTCACCTCTAGGGCTCCGCATTCGACCATGATGATGGCTTCCCGAGTGCCAGCCATGCGTAAGTCGAGATCAGATCGGTCCAGATCCTCGAAGGTAGGGTTCGCGACGAGCTGGCCATCGATCCGGCCAACCCGCACTGCGGCCACCGGGCCGTCCCAAGGGATGTCCGAGATCATTAAAGCTGCCGAGGCGGCATTGATCGCCAGAATGTCCAGTGGGTGAACCGAGTCGGCCGAGATGGTGAACAGGATCACCTGTACATCATTGCGCATATCCATGGAGAACAATGGGCGCAGGGGGCGATCGGTAAGACGGGCGGTGAGGATGGCTTCCTCAGTCGGGCGGCCTTCTTTACGGAAGAACGAACCGGGGATGCGTCCCCCGGCGTACATGCGCTCTTCATATTCCACAGTGAGCGGGAAGAAATCTGCGCCTTCGCGGGGTTTGTCCGCCATGGTTGCCGCGGCGAAAATGAGCGAGTCGCCGAGCTGGATGGTAACGGCACCGCCAGCTTGCTTGGCCAACCGGCCTGTCTCGTAGGTGATATCTTTACCGCCGATAGTGGCAGTAAAGCGTTTTGGATCAGGTCGGATCTCGGCCTGATAATTGGATTGCATAGTTGCAGTCATTTGTTTTGTCCCTTATAATGCCCACCTGGTCAGGGACTGAAGTCCGCCGAGGACAGCGGTCCTCGACCAATTTCAATTCCTAACCGGTCGGCGGCGTCTAATATGATTTATTTGATCTTTATTATACCGCGAACACGCCTCCAGTGTGTTGATGACGATATCCAGGCTGGCTACCCGGTAAATATCCTGCCACATCAGGAATGGGATAGCGAAGGTAAAAAAAGAGTAGATGGAGATTTTTCACACCATCTACCCGAGTGGATGCTTGCCTACTTCTGGCGGATGCTCAACCGCTCAGTTAGCGCCAGGTAGCGCTCGTACTCCGTTTTGCGAATGTACGCCAGCAACCTGCGACGTTGACCGACCAATTTCAGCAGCCCGCGCCGGGATGATTCATCGTGTTTATTTATGCGCAGGTGGTCCGTGAGCACATTGATGCGCTTGGTGAGAAGAGCCACCTGAACTTCGGGAGAACCGGTATCCACATCGTGACGGTGGAATTCTTCAATCAGTTGGGTTTTTACTTCTTTTGTGAGTGCCATGACGTCTGCTTTCTCCTTTAATATAGTTTTAGCAAGTCTCCATACTCGAAGTCTGGTTTCAATATACTCTACCGCGAGTAGGACCAGTCAACAGCCTATATTATACCAGATGGATTCGAGAGATCGGATATTTGCACCGGTATTAACTCATACGCTCAGTTACGGGCACGCGCCAAGAGGGCATCCCGCAGGTGCGATTGCGCTTCTGATGGAAATGCCGGCAAACAGCGCCGGATCAGCCGGGTGATGGATGGCTCCTCGGCTCCGGCTAACAGGCGGTTAAGGAAGTACCCCGTTTCGCCTGGCGAGCGGCGCGCCAGGCAAGTGATCAACTCAGCCAGGTCAGGATGTAGCGTGGTCGGGGCGGATGCGACTATCGGACGGATCAAGGTGAAGATGGGTGGCAAGTTCTCATAATCCGGATCATCCACCAAACTACGCAAAGCTCGAATACCCAGCCCTTGTACGTGGATCGAGCCAGCACTTAACCAGGTACGGATCAACTCCAGCCAGAAATCCGCACGATTTCCACCGAAGCTGGCTTTCCCGGCAGCGAACAAAGCCTGGAGGACATGATTGTCCTCTTCTGGGGTTACCCAGGTGCGGAGACGGGATGTGAGTTGGATTGGATCTGCACTCCCAGCTTTCCCGATCAGGTGGGCTGCGAGGAGACGTGATTCGTAGAATCCATCCTGCCAGAGTGCATCTGCCAGCTCAAAGCTGGCCTGAGGACCCCAGCGTTCGGCCTGGTCGGTAAGCTCTTTTTCGATTTGGCGCATCACCGGCGCCGCGATCCTGTAGTGGGGAAGGAGAGATATCCGCCCTCCAGCCTGCCTTGGACGGTGGGTTCGGTCTGTATAGAAATCCAACAATTCATGTAAATGGACTACCAATAGCTCTGGTCGAGCGAAATAATCACCCAGGTTGGCAATTTGCAATTTCAATCGAGCGGGTTGGATGGCGGGCATACGATGGAGATTGTGGATGCCAGTGGATAGGGACGCACTCCCTATCCACTGGCGCTTTAACCCATGCGGCTAATAAGCTTTTGCAAAATATGCTTTTTCGGCGGCTGGCTGACCACAATGGATACAGCGGCCGCCACCGGCAGGTTGCTCGGCAGGGATGCAGCGTGTAGTTGCTTTGGTATCTTCTTTGATTTGAGCTTCACATTCGGCGTCGCCGCACCACCAGGATAACGCCCATCCATGTTGGACGACCTCTTGAAACTCGGCATAATCCTTTGGGTCGTAGATGTGCTCGTCGCGAAACTGCTTTGCACGGTCGAACAAGCTGGCCTGGATGTCTACCATCAATGCGGCCACGCGCTGGACGAGCTCGCTTTGCGAAACAAAGGATTTGCCAATCCTCCCGGGTAGGTCGCGACGCGCCACCGCCGCACTGTTTTTTTCAACGTCTTTTGGACCAATTTCGATGCGTAGCGGGACCCCGCGCATTTCCCAATCGTTAAACTTGTAGCCTGGGGTCACTTCGGTGCGGTCATCGATTTTTATGCGGAAACCGGCCAACTCCCGGCTAACCCGCTCCACTACCGGCATCACCAGGGCCCGCTCGACTTCGTTTTTATAGATGGGGATGATGACGACCTGAATAGGTGCAAGCCTGGGCGGCATAACCAGTCCCTGGTCGTCTCCATGGGTCATAATGATCGCACCGATCATGCGAGTCGAGAGGCCCCACGAAGTCGTCCAACAATACTGTTGCTGGTTTTGGGTATCCAGGTACTGGATATCGAAGGCGCGGGCAAAGTTCTGACCGAGGTTGTGGGAAGTGCCCGCTTGTAATGCGCGGGTATCACCCATCATAGCTTCGATGGTGTATGAACGGGCTGCTCCTGCGAACTTCTCCGTCTGGCTTTTCCGTCCAGGGATGACCGGGATGGCTGCCTCGTTGACGGCGAAATCGGTATAAGTCTCCAACATACGCAGGGTTTCCGCTTGAGCTTCTTCTGCAGTCGCGTGGGCAGTATGACCTTCTTGCCAGTAGAATTCCAGGGTGCGCAAGAACAGGCGGGTGCGCAGCTCCCAACGCACGACGTTACCCCACTGGTTGATCAATACGGGGAGGTCCCGGTACGATTTAATCCATTTGGAATACATATACCCGATGATGGTCTCGGAAGTTGGGCGCACCACCAGAGGTTCTTCCAATTTTTCGCCGCCGCCGATGGTTACGACGGCCAGCTCGGGAGAAAAGCCTTCTACGTGCTCTTTTTCTTTTTCCAGGAAAGACATGGGAATAAAAAGAGGGAAAGCGGCATTCACGTGACCAGTTGCTTTGAAGCGACGATCGAGCGCCGCCTGGATGTTTTCCCATAACGACCAACCGTACGGTCGCACGACCATACAGCCACGCACGGGGGCATAATCGGCCAACTCAGCCCGCAAGATGACCTGGTTATACCATTCGGAGAAATTCTCGGAGCGGGTTGGGAGTTTCTCGTCAGCCATGATTATCGCATCTCTCTCTGTTATTCACGGTTCTCGATGATGTGGTTGAGTTCTAAGACGGCTTCATCCTCGTCGTCGACGAACGTCAACAAGCGGCGGTCCCGCTCTGCCACATAGGCATCTTGAGTAAAAAAGAATTCTTCAAACACATCTTCCCAGCCAGTCCCGATCAAGATCAGGGGGCGGGCAGGCATTGCAGCGATGATCATCGAATTCCACATGAGGGCTATCTCAGCCAGGGTACCCGGGCCACCCGGAAGGGCCATGGCTGCGTCACAACCATCAATTAAAGCGTATAGTCGCTCACGGAGGGTGCCAAACCTGCGCTCTTCCTCTACCCAAGCGTTCGGGGTAATGTCACGCCAGTTCTCAATTTCCTGGCAAGTCACCCCAATCACATGGCCGCCGGCTTCCGCCGCGCCGCGTGATACAGCTTCCATAGCGCCGATATACCCACCGGTCAGGACGGTGTGCCCTGCGGAGGCCAGCAGGCGACCGAGACGCATAGCTTCCAGATAGGCGTTTTCTCCCGGTTGGGTTTGCGAACCACCAAATACAGTAATATTCATAACTGGTTCCTGCGTTGAGAAAATATTTTGGGCAATCGCCCGCCATTATTCCCTGAGCGCCTCTAAAGCCGCCAGTGCAGCGACTTTTTGTGACGGGCGCCAGCCTTTTTCGGTGGCCATGCGTTTCAGATGGGCCAAGGCGGCTGCTTTTGAAGACTCATCTACACTGCAATATGTTTGGCGAACTTTTTCGGGTTGGCCCGATAGCAGGTTATCCCAGAAACGCTCCAGGGGAATTTCAGGGTCAAGCACGCCTGGGTTTATTCTTCTTTGCGCGCCGCCAATTCTTTTTGGCGGGTGTCGATAATGCTCTGAGTGATGTGGGTGGGCACTACCTCATAATGGTCGAATTGCATGGTGAAGATGCCGCGGCCACCGGTGATGGACCGCAGTTGGGTGGTGTAGCGCAGCATTTCAGCCAGCGGTACCAGTGCGGTGACGACAGAGTGACCTTTTTCGGTCTCCATGCCCTGGATGCGAGCCCGGCGGGTGTTCATATCACCCATGACGTCGCCCATATTGGCTTCGGGAACGATGATGCGCGCCATCATGATCGGTTCAAAAAGAACCGGATTGGCATCCTTGAAGGCTATTTTGAAGGCTTCGCGTCCGGCGATTTCGAAAGCGATTGGTTTGGAATCTACCGGATGTTCTTTGCCATCGAAGACCGCAACCTTGACGCCCCGCACCGGGTATCCGGCCACAATGCCTTCTTTCATAACACTGCGGATGCCCTTCTCAATTGCTGGCATGTAGCTGTTCGAGATCGCGCCGCCGAAAACGTCGTTGACGAACTCAAACTCACCTTCTTGAAGGGGTTCTACCCGCAGGGAAACCTCACCGAACTGTCCGGAACCACCCGTTTGCTTCTTGTGACGGTACATCGCCTGGGCTTTGCCAGTAATCGTTTCAGTATACGGAACACGTGGTTCTTCTGTCAGCAAGCCAACCTGGAATTTGCTCTCGGCGCGGCGAATAGCGACATCGATATGCTGATCGCCCATACCCTGAAGGATCGTCTGGCTGGTAGATGGTTCCAT
>JAQTMA010000182.1:0-4526 GCA_028714615.1 Anaerolineaceae bacterium
CCTCGCTGGTCATACCCATCCCCAAGAACGCTGCCACTTACGCGCAAATTCCTGTGGACGGCGTGACGGGAACGTTGATCCAGCGTCCAGCCGACGACGCTCCTCAATTCGCCCTGGTTTGGGTCAAAAATGGGATCATATACGCCATTGGTGGCCTGGGAAGCAATTCTCAACAAGCCATCCAGATGGCCAACACTTTACCCTAAGAGGTTGCATGCCTCGAACACCCGCGATTGAAACCCTCCAACTGAGAAAAGTTTTCGGTGACCGGGCTGCCGTCAAAAACCTCACCCTGCAAGTCCAGCGGGGTGAGGTGTTTGGCTTTCTGGGACCCAACGGCGCCGGAAAAACAACCTCGATCAAGATGCTGCTGGGACTGATCAAACCTACCTCCGGGTCCGCTTCTCTGCTGGGTGCACCTCTGACTGACCGAGCCACACTGGCCCACGTCGGCTTTCTGCCTGAGCATTTTCGCTTCCAGGATTGGCTTACTGCTGCTGAGTTCCTGGACTTTCACGGCCAGTTGTACGGGATGGGAAAGCCAGGCTTGAAAAAACGCATCGCCACCCTTCTGGAGCGGGTCGGTTTGACTGACTTCCGCGATAAACAACTGCGCACCTTCTCCAAGGGCATGCTGCAACGCATTGGCCTGGCTCAGGCATTGTTGAACCAACCCGAGCTGGTCTTCCTCGACGAGCCAACCTCCGGGCTGGACCCGGCCGGACGGTTGTTGGTGCGAGATATCATCCACGAGTTGCGTGAACAAGGCACGAGCGTTTTCCTCAATTCGCACCTGCTCAG
Organism: Anaerolineaceae bacterium; assembly: GCA_028714615.1. The sequence goes on from JAQTMA010000182.1 coordinate 802, forward strand.
CGAGATTGAGGTAACCTGCGATCGGGTGGCCTTCATCCGCCATGGGGAGGTGGCGCGCATTTTGGAGTTGGCAGCCCTGGATACTGCCCGGCCGACAGTCGGCATTCGCGCCTCCGGTGTCACAGAAGAGGTGTGCGCCGGGCTGGCTCGCTGGGGCGATAACATCCATCTGCAGGGAGAGCGCGTGGTGTTGAGTGTCCGCAGCGACGCCGTTCTCCCGGAGATCACGCGCTACCTGGTTGAGCAGGGCGTTGCAGTTTACACCATCATTCCCGAGCGTAGGTCGTTGGACGAGATCTTCATGGAGATTGTGGGCAAGGACGGTGGTTTATGAACGCAATCCTCATCCTGGCAAAAGCCACCTTCCGCGAAGCCGTGCGCCGGCGGATCGTTTTGGCGGGATTAGTCTTGGGTGTTTGCTTCCTGGTAATCTTTTCGGTAGGCTTTCACATGATCACCGCAGGCATTCAGGATGCAGCCGCGAACCTCCATGGCCAGGGAAATGCCAATATGAGCAACGTTGCTCGGGTCGAAGGAACCAACATGCTGCTTTTGGCCGGCCTTTACGCGGTGACATTCCTATCGATTGCCATGGGTGCCTTGTTGGGGGCCGATACCCTGGCAGGAGAAATCAACTCAGGAGCGATCCAATCGATCGTCTCCAAACCGATCCGCCGGGCGGATGTAGTATTGGGGAAATGGCTTGGATTTGCCTGGTTGTTGGCGCTCTACATCGGGTTGACGGCTGGGGGAACTATCTTGAGCGTACTGGTCCAATCCGGTTACAGCGCACCTCATTTCCTGGTAGGTTTGGGCTTGATCTATCTCGAGAGTCTGGTGATTATGAGTGTATCGCTGCTTTGCTCCAGCGCCGTATCAGCTCTGGCTACTGGCGGCATTGTGTTTGGATTGTACGGTCTGGCTTTTATTGGTGGCTGGGTCGAGCAATTTGGCTCAATGCTGCAAAGCCCTACCGCTGTGAAAGTAGGAATCATTACCAGCCTCATTATCCCGAGCGAGGCTCTGTGGCGGAGAGCTGCTTATGAAATGCAATCCCCCATCGCGGGTGTCTTAGGCATGTCACCGTTTGGGACGACTTCAGTGCCAAGCCTGATGATGATCGCTTATGCAGTGATTTACCTGGGATTTAGCCTGTTTCTGGCTGTGCGAGTTTTCCAGAAGAGGGATTTATAGGCGGGCGTATCAAGAGCGCTTACCAGCTTTTCGGCGATAGGGTGTATCATAGACCTGCTTGCAGTTATGAACCATTTTCCTGGGGAATTATGATGATGCAATTATCGCTTTCCATTCAAATGCCTGACGTAGAGAAAACCCTCCCAATCGCTCAATTCACCGGCAACCTGGAAGAGAAATTGGGGAAAGCCGCTGCCTTGGGTGCAGATGGCGTCGAGCTGATCACCACCCACCCAGCGCAAATTGACACTGTCAGCCTGCAAGAGCGATTGACCTATCACCAGCTCAAGCCGGCAGCCATCGCCAGCGGCGGTATGGCTTTTGCCGCAGGTTTGACACTACTGCATGCGGACGAGAGTATTTCAAGAGTAGCTCAGCAAAGATTAGATGAGCTGATCCAGCTCGCAGGAGCAATCGGCGCCCCGGTGATTACGATCGGCAGTTTCCGAGGAAGGACCAACTTCGTAGGTGTTGGCGCCCGCGAACGCCTGGCTGGAATCCTACGCGAAGCGGGTCAGCAAGCTGGGCTCCACGGGGTTCGATTGGCGTTGGAGCCCCTAAACCGTTACGAAACCGACTTCCTCTTTACCGTCGAGGAGACGCTTGTATTCCTGAAAGAAATCGACAATCCGGCTGTGGGGGTCCTGGTGGACACCTACCAGGCAAATATCGAAGAAGCCTCACGGACGGGACCGTTTCTCCAGGCAATCCAAGCGGGCAAACTGTTTCATGTGCACATCGCCGATAATAACCGCTTGCCGCCCGGTTGTGGGATGATCGATTTCGCCGCAATCGTGGAGAGCTTGAATGCCGCCAGGTATACCGGGTTCCTCTCCGCAGAATTGCTCCCCCACCCCGATGCGGATACCTCTGCCCGGGAGACCCTCACGTTTATGCGGAAACTGGTTCCCGACACTCGATTGATTTCTTGACAGGCAACGGGATGCCAAAAAGGAAACCGCTTGTAAAGAAAAGTAAATTTGCGATCCTCCCATTCCTGGGAATTGCTGCAATCGTCGCAGTGTTACTGGGAACCGGAGGAATGGTGTTCGCTTCCAGCCAGGAAGACCACGACAGTTTCTGCGCATCCTGTCACACACAACCCGAATCCACCTTCTTCGAGCGCAGCACTGCGTCAACTCCCGTGGATCTGGCTTCCGCTCACACACCCAAAGAAGTCCGTTGTATAGATTGCCATTCAGGGTCCGGTGTGACCGGGCGCATCCAGGCTGAAATGATGGGCGCCCGCAATGCCTTGATGTGGTATACCGGCACCGCCATCCAGCCTGCAAAGGTGACCTTTCCAATCCAGGACTCGAATTGCCTGAAATGTCACCCGGACGTTACCCTGGCCCGGACTCAGAACAACCATTTTCATTATTTTCTGGCTCGCTGGCAGGCTGCCGATGCGCAAGCAGCTCATTGCGTCAGTTGTCATGGCGGGCATTCGACTGATGGAAGCGCAGATACCGCATTTTTAACGGACGCAAACGTACAGCCAGTGTGTCAGGCTTGCCATAATGTCCTCAAGGAATCTGAATAGATCGATTCGATTTTACGGTCAATCTTGAATCACCCTGCCAGGTTAAAATTAAACCAGGGAGCAACCTTCAAATCCTTGAAACGGACGATCTCCACAGAATCCGGAAAACTGGTATATAACCCCTTGAGTGTGATGCTGACTTCGTTATAACTACGCAAAGGGTCGAGGATAATGCGGCCTGGGTCTGCATCCACGGCTTTTCCGCTAAAATGGAAAGTTGCTAAAACCTGGTTGGCGTTGCCAATGGCGATAGCATCGTTGGTGTTATTCTGGGCAAGCAGTGTCAGATTGAGGTGATCCGAGTAGCGCGTGATCTGCAATGGATCGATGGTTACCCCTGCCGTGGTTTGTGCAGATACAGTCAGGGTGCGGAAATCAATGACGTTTCCCCAGTTGTACATCCAACTACCCACTTCCTGGCGCAACGGCCAAATTTCATCCAGGCTAGATTGGACATCTTTCCCGGTTTTCACATCTTTGGATGTCATCTGGTAAGTAACGTGAATCAAGACCGTTTGGTTATCGAGCACCTGGGTATTTATCAACTGGAAATTCGACCATCGCGGTTTTTGCTGGGCAAGGGTGGTGACGAGGTCGTCACGCGTCATTTGAGCAATCCGCAAACTGAAGGCAGAGACAAGCCTGGATGCACCTAGAAAATCCCCGGTTTGAACCGCATTGAAATAATCTAGAGCAACAGTGGCAGCCATACTCTCCGGAGATTGGGCTGTCGGTGCAGGAACAGGCGTGTCAGTGAGCATAGGAGTTGGCGCTACTGTAGGAGTCCGGTTCCGGCTGAATCCGCCAAAAGCTTGCCGGTTGGGGTTCGGTGTAAGTCCTGCTGGGGCTTGAAACGGAGTGAAATTACCGGAAGCACTGGGCGCAGCCTGGCAGGCTGTCAGTAGCCCGACGATGATAATTAATGGGAAGAGAGCTCGCCTCATTTTTCATAGCCTTTCTGCTCGAAAATACTTACCAAAGAAAGAAC
>JAQTMA010000182.1:4626-8191 GCA_028714615.1 Anaerolineaceae bacterium
GTGGTCAGGGGAATCAAGATGCGATCGTCCTGGTTTCCCAATCCGGATCCACCTTTGGATGTTAACACTCCGATGATTTGAAAAGGCTGGCTATTAACCCGGATGCTCTGCCCAACAATGCCGGTGGTTGAACTAAACAGGGTTTGGGCGGTCGTTGGGCCGATCACAGCGACTGCCGAACGACCAGTATACTGGTTTTGATCGATATACTGCCCTTCAGACACCGAATCGTTGGTCATAGCTTCATTTTGAGGAGTAACTCCGGAAATTTGCACGTTGGTGGTCTGCCCATTGGCCGTGACGGTTAAGCGCGCCTGGACAACCGGGGCAACCGCTGCGATATCAGGCGCCGCCTCCGGGTTCTGTAAAGCGGTGACGTCCTGAACCGTTAATGGCTTCGCATTCGTCACTCGCTCCGTAAAATTACCAGATTGGACGTACAACAGATTGGTGCCAATGCCATTGATGGAGCTGGTAATCGAGTTTTGGGCTCCCTGGCCGATGGCCATCATGGCGACAACCGCAGCCACGCCGATCACGATGCCCAATATGGTCAAAGCCGAACGCAGCTTGTTTGACGTCAGGCTGCCCAAAGCTTCCTTGATCGCCTGAATAATGTTCATAGCCTGTCCTCAACTTTCCCATCCCGAATATGGATGGTACGCTGGGTGATTGCAGCAATATCTGGAGCATGCGTAACGATAATTATGGTGGTGCCGCGCTCTTTGTTGAGCGACAAAAGCAAATCCATGATTTCTGCACCGGAATGGGTATCCAATGCCCCAGTGGGTTCATCCGCCAGAATGATAGCGGGATCGTTTACCAGAGCCCGTGCGATGGCTACGCGCTGCTGTTGTCCACCGGACAACTCATTTGGGCGATGTTTGATGCGGTCAGACAACCCTACGGCAGCCAGGGCATCCCTGGCTCGCTGTTTGGCGATGCCATTGCTGCTGCCGGAATAACGCAAGGGCAGCTCGACGTTTTCTAACGCCGTAGCTCGTGGTAATAAATTGAATGCCTGAAAAACAAACCCTACCTTGCGATTGCGCACCATAGAAAGTTCGTCGTCGCTCATCTCCGAAACGACCTGGCCGTCAAGGACATATTCACCTGAGGTGGGCCGGTCCAGGCAGCCGATGATATTCATTAAGGTCGACTTGCCAGAACCCGAAGGGCCCATAATCGCCACCACTTCCGCCCGATGCACACTGAGAGTCACTCCTTGCAGGGCATTGATGGCGATCTCGCCCATCTGGTACGTCTTCACAATTTCTTGGGCAGCCACCACGACATCCTTAATACGGGTAGGTAGTCCCCCACCCAAAGACTTCACATCAACGACAGTCTCGGTCACAGCTAATCCCCTCCTGCCGGCCGGTTTCCACCTGTTCCGCCACTGCCTCCGGCAGCGCCTGCACCAGTTCCGCCTGCGCCTGTTCCGCCTGGGCGGGTGCCGCCCCCAAAGCCGCCGTTACCGCCGAATCCACCGCCGCCGGTTGTTACCCGAGCTCCTCCGCCGAAAAGACGGGCAAAGATTCCGCCGATCCCTGTCGCTTGCTGGGTGCTAGTCGATGTGGGAGGATTGAGAACGACCAACTGGCCTTCACGGAGCGCTCCACCCGTGATTTCCGTCTCCGTGGTTGAGGCTTCTCCAGTTGTAACCGGAAGCGGAAACACGGTCCCATTCCGCTCGATATAAACCACCCGTTCTCCGTTCACGGTGCGAATGGCGCGAGTCGGGACCAGCAGCGCATTTTGGACTCCTGGAATTGAAATGTTCGCGGCTGCGGTCATCCCGGGCTTGATCAGGGGATCCTTTTGCTGTAGTTCGACAGTGACATCGAAATTGACCACGCTGTTACTGATCGTTCCAATAGAAGCGATACTGGTCACGGCGCCCGGATAGGTTTTATTCGGGATCGCATCGAAAGTCAGCTCTACTTGCTGGCCAACCTGGACTTTGTTGATATCGACCTCCGACACGCTGATGTCCACGTATAGATGAGATAGATCGTCGATTTCAAAAGCTGCGGTCCCGGTGGAAACCAGGTCGCCCGGTTTGTTGTTGATGACCGTTACCGTCCCCGCAATGGGGGTAGTCGGATTCGCCTGATTGAGGATTGCCTGGTCAGCGGCAACCTTGGCCTGGGCGGCAGCAATATCCACCGGGTTAGGGCCATCCTTCACATCTTCCCAATTTCGCTTGGCATCCAGGTAGTTCGCCTGGGCCAAATCTACGTTGGCATTCGAAAGCTGCACATCCAACGGGTCTGGCAGGCTGGTCGTGTAGTTCAAATTCATCTGCGCCTGGTAAAATTTTTGTTGGGCTGCTGCAAATTGACTAAGCGCTGTAGCGTAGGCGGAATCAGTCGTGCTGCGTGCTTTATTATTGTTATATACCGTTGTGGCGTTATCCAATGCATTTTGCGCTAGGATCAGGTTGGCTTGGGCAACATCAATTGTCGTTTGGCTGGCCCGCTGGTATAGTTTGCTTTGGGCGGTTTTTTGAGCATTGATCAAGTCTTGTTCCGCCTTGATCAAGGTAATCTGAGCATTTGCCCGGACAACGTTGGAATTCAACAAGGTGTCCAGGGCTTTCTGATCCGCCGCCAGGCTATTTTGCGCGTTCAATACGGTTTGTGGGAGCGAGGCCGGATCAAGCGCTGCCAGGACGGTCTTCGCCTGGACGACCTGCCCAGGGGTTACGTTGATCTTGGCGATGATCCCGCTGGTTTGCCAGTTGATCAGCACAGATTGGTTCGTGTGGATATTCCCCGACGCTCCGACCACACTGGCGATGGACCCCCGCGTGACTGCTTGAGTTTGATAATTGGCAGGGCTGATCGGCGCTGCTGTGGCTCTTAATCGGGGAATCCCCCAAAATACAACCGCCACAATAACAACGATTCCTACCGCAGCGATAATGATCCATCTTCGACCTGACTTTTTCATCATTACTCCTCCATCTCGTTTTCAACCGCTCGACCAAGATGAACTATACCGATGCTCTGCGTTGCGAACCAGTGCAAGGGATAACGAACCATCATGACCGGGCTCAGGTCCCGATATGACTGGTGTCATATCCTGTTGAAAGACACGAGGGAATTCTACCAAGAGCGGTCCAAAAGAACTGCATTATAATGATGAGAACGCGTCGCGATCGTTGTAATACCGAGCAGGTTCACTTCGAAGAATGCATCCCATGATTGCCCTCACCCGCCGTGCTTTACTTGCCCGCTCCCTCCAGGTTGTTGGAGGATTGGCACTCGGGCCGTTAGCTACCTCTTTTCCCCGGAGGATAGATCCCGGGGATTGGGGACAGCTTACCTCCCAGCCGATTTATCCCACCGCCCGGGTCTCCGTTCCAACCATTTACTCCTATAAAGCTGCATCCTTCAAAGCCGAACGGATTGGTGTGCATCATCGCGACGATCTGCTACCGCTCCAAGAGTTGGTGACCTCCCCGGGGGGTCCGGCCTACAACCCTATCTGGCTCCGCTTGCTGGATGGGAGTTTCAGCCATTCCGGCCGGGTACAGTTAATCCGAAGCCGGAGCGCCAAT
>JAQTMA010000183.1 GCA_028714615.1 Anaerolineaceae bacterium
GGATATCAACGATCCTGGAACACAACCCCGTGCCCGTACACAGTTGCTCTGCGAGAGAACGAATGATGAAACCCCGTCTCTGGGAAAGCGGACGATCTACCTGAGAAGAATACCCGGGACTTCAGCGTACGGTTATGGGAGCCTTCCAGCGCATATCCGACACCTCCCTATATAGAACAATAAAGATCTTGTGGATTGGCCATCATATCATCGGATAGTGACGGTTTTGGCTTGAGCACCTCAAACGCCTGAAGTAAAATGGATGTTGATATAATTTATCCGATTTTCTGGCGGAAAGGTTGGGGGTAGATCGAAAGGATTGCGATATGTCTCTTACACAATTTCCAGTTACCTCTTTGACGGAAGGGGGCGCCTTCCGAGTTGTACCCGGACCGAAACCCGGGTGGGTCGGGGGGAACTTGCCGGAGTTCAACCGCGACCCGCTCGGCTTTTTGACGCGTTGCGCCCGAGAATACGGCGACTTGGTGGAACTGCGCTTCGCCGGTTTTCCGGTGTATGTTCTGAGTCACCCGCGGCTGATCGAGGAGGTCTTGGTCACCAAGAACCGCTCCTTCCACAAAGGACGCGGGCTGGTGCGGACGCGAGAATTGCTCGGCAACGGTCTGCTAACCAGTGAAGGTGAGTTCTGGCGTCGGCAACGGCGCCTGGCTCAACCGGCGTTTCGCCATGAACGCATCAGCCATTACGGCGAAATTATGCAACGGCGGACGGTGAATATGCTAGACCGCTGGTCGGATGGGCAGCTATTGGATGCCCACGAGGCCATGATGGATTTGACTATGGAAATCGTTGCCGAAGCTCTGTTCAGCGCTGACGTAAGCGGGGACGCCAAGGCGATCAGCTCGGCAATGACAGTGGTGTTGGAGAACTTCTCCCGGCGTAACCAGCAATATCTGCTCCCGGTCTGGCTGCCAACGCCGGCCCGCCGACGGTTTTTTCGAGCTGTGGACCAGCTCGATAGGGTCGTATATGGTTTCATCCAGGCGCGGCGGGCTGGCAAGGCTGGGGCGGGAGGTGGTGACCTGTTGGACATGCTGCTAGAAGCGCGGGACGAAAACGGCGCCGGGATGACGGATCAGCAACTGCGCGATGAAGTCATGACACTCTTCCTGGCAGGGCACGAGACCACAGCGAACACGCTTTCATGGACCTGGATGTTACTCGCGCAGAACCCCGAAGTTGAGGCTCGTCTACATGCAGAGCTCGATCGGGTACTGGCAGGCCACATCCCCACGGTGACGGACCTACCCAACCTGCCCTACACGGAGCACGTGATCACAGAGTCGATGCGGCTGTATCCGCCCGCGTGGGTGATCGGGCGACAAGTAATCGAGGATGTGGACATCGGTGGGGTGAAGCTGCCCATAGGCGCGGGGGTGCTCATGAGTCAGTGGGCGATGCAGCGCGACCCAAGCATCTTCCCCGATGCAGACAGCTTTCTCCCAGAGCGCTGGGAGGGTGATTTTGCGCGGAGCATCCCGGCCTTTGCCTATTTCCCCTTTGGCGGCGGACCGCGGCTATGCATCGGCCGTCCGTTTGCCTTGCAGGAGGCGGCGCTTGTGCTAGCACTGGTGGCCCAGCGCTACCGGTTGGAACTGGTCACAGGGCAGGAGATTCGCCCACGGCCTTCGATTACTCTGCGACCGGGCGGGGGCGTGCGGGTGAAGGTATGGCTAAGGTAATCCGCCCATGCGGAAGCTAAACGCTATCAATGTCTACCTGATTTATAGTGGGTCGCGAGATCTGTTTTTCGCGATCGTTTTTACTGTGAACCTGGTGTACCAGGCGACAGTCGTTCACCTGAACCCGTTGCAACTGGTTCTGGTGGGAACCTTGCTCGAAGCTTCGATCTTCGTGTTCGAGATCCCTACGGGCGTGGTGGCGGACGTTTACAGCCGACGGCTTTCGGTGATCATGGGGATGTTTCTTATCGGCGTAGGGTTCATCACCGAAGGCAGCTTCCCCTATTTTGGCACGGTGTTGCTTTGCCAGGTGCTTTGGGGGCTTGGGTACACCTTCACCAGCGGCGCCACGGATGCTTGGATCGCGGACGAGGTAGGTGAGGTACGGGCGGGGGGCGTATTCTTACGCGGAACCCAGGCAGGATTCGTAGGCGGCATGGCGGGGGCAGCCATCAGTGTAGCACTGGGTAGCCTGCGTATCAACGTCCCTATCATCGTGGGTGGAGTTTTGTTTTTACTATTGGGAGTATTTCTGGTCTTGTTTATGCCAGAGCACGGTTTCACGCCCAAACTGCGCCAGTTCGGCCAAGCTCCGGGGGTGTGGGTCGAAGAAAACTGGCGTTCAATGGAAACTACCTTCAGGGGGGGCCTGCGCCTGATCCGGGGAAAGCCGACGCTGATCACCATCCTGGTAATCGGGCTGTTTTTCGGCCTGTATAGCGAAGGATTTGACCGTCTTTGGACGCCGCATTTAATCTACGACATCGGCTTACCGAAGGTGGGCAACCTGTCACCGGTGGTTTGGTTCGGGGTGATCACCGTTGGCGTGCAATTGCTCAGCCTGGGCGTCACCGAGTTAGCCCGGCGCAAGCTTGACCCAGATAACCCGCGCGTATCGTTGTGGGCGTTGGCGATCGATAACCTGGCTCAGGTGCTGGGGCTGGTCGTTTTCGCCCTATCGCGCAACTTCGTCTTAGCCTTGACGGCCTACTGGAGTGTGGCGGTTACGCGGGGGCTGAAATCGCCTTATTTCACCGCATGGGTCAACCGGCGCCTGACGACGGACGTACGCGCCACGGTGCTCTCGATGACCAGTCAGGTGGATGCCCTCGGGCAGATTGCAGGGGGACCGATCTTGGGATTGGTGGGGAATGCCATCTCGATCCAGGCGGCGTTGCTGGGGTCAGCGGTGCTGCTGGCTCCGGTGCTGCTTCTGTTCGCTCGGTCCATCGAGAGGGATAGGGTGAAAAATGTTATCCGCTAATTTCGCGGAAACTGCTCTACCCCCCGATTTCGCTCATCGTGCGGTTAGTAGCGAAATCTCCCTCCGCCAAACCATGGCCCCAGGGTTTACTCCAGATGCCGCCCAGGATGATCTGGCGTAAGTCTTCTTCGGAGGCGCCTTCTCGCATCGGCTTGAGGAGATCGACCTCCATATCGCGGAGGAGGCACAATCGCAGCCGGCCATCGGCGGTCAGGCGGGCCCGGGTGCAGGCCGCGCAGAACGGCGCCGTGACCGACGAGATGAACCCGACTTCACCACAGGCGCCCGGAAGGCGATAAACCTGGGCTTCGCCGTCTAACTCGCCGTTGTTGACCGGTTCCAAAGGGCCAAAGACCTGCTCGATGCGCTCTTTCATCTCTTGCGCCTTGACAACCTGTGTTAGCTGGAATTCGGTTGCGCCGGCGAAGGGCATCATCTCGATAAAGCGCACCTGCCAGGGATGGTCCAGGCTCAAGCGCGCCATATCGACCACGTCGGCTTCGTTGTAGCCCCTCATCACCACCGTGTTGAGTTTGACAGGAGTGAGCCCGGCGTTCTCGGCTGCAAGGATGCCCTCCCAAACCTGGTTGAGCTTGCCCCAGCGCGTCACCCGCCGAAAGCGCTCCGCATCCAGCGTGTCGAGGCTGACGTTCACCCGCTGCAGACCGGCTTGCGCCAGGGGAGCCGCCAGCCTGCCGAGCAAAACCCCATTGGTGGTCATCGAGAGAGATCGCACACCAGGGGTTGCGGAAATCCCGCGCACCAGGTCGACGATGTGCGCTCGCACGGTTGGCTCGCCACCCGTCAAGCGCATCTTATCGAAGCCAAGCCGGGCGAAGAGATGCACCAAGGTCAGCACCTCATCGTCCTGCATCATCTCTGCATTCGGACGGAAGGTCATATCCTCGGGCATGCAGTAGACACAGCGCAGGTTACAGTGATCTGTCAAGCTGATGCGTAAGTAATGGATGTTACGTCCAAAACGATCCAGGGACATTTCCCTCTCCGCTATTCGTAATTCGATGATATTTATATGAATTATACCCAATATTGGGGATTATTGCAACGGGGCCAAGAAGTTGAGGAGGATGGCGATCACTAAACACCGGCGAGATGGAAAACCCGCCCGGTTGCCCGGGCGGGTTTGTAGTGCCCATTCGACATGCGAAAGGTGGATCTACTTCACTGACTGGAAAATGCTCGGGAAGTAGAAGAACAGGCTTTGATTGATGAAGTTCAAACGGTTCTCGATTGCAGGCGATACGGTGCCCTCGTGTTTGACATAGTCGATGACGGCATCGCGCACGTAGAACTGCGTGTCGGCTACAATCTGGTTCAGCGGCCAAAGGGTCTTGCCGTCATCATTGAAGTTGCAGGACCCGGCTGCCAGGTAGTTCACCGTGGACACGTTATAGAACTTGGTAGCATTCTTTAAGTCCACAGCCGTACCGTTGATCACAAGTGAAACCACATTGTTGCCGTTTGGTAAACTCGAAGGGCTGCCTGCATAGCTGATCACATTATTCTTGTTGGTATCGATCATGCAGGTCGTGTAGTAGGAGTAGCCGCCATAACCGGGGACATACTTGTAGTAATAGTAGTTGCGATAGGCGCGCTCCAGGACCGCCTTCAACTGTGGGCCATTCATTTTCAGCACGAGCAGCGAGTTCTCATACGGCATGGCTGCAAACATGTCTGAGATTTTGAGGGTATACGGGGATTCGACGGTAGCGGTTGTGGCTATCAATTTATTGGTCATTGCGCCAGAGAGATGGAAGTCAACCGGGATGCCGTTTTTGTCGCGAAGCTCGTAGACAGACGCGTCCGCCTGCAGGTTGGCGCCATTGGTTTCTTCGGTAAATGCTTTCAATGTGTCGATGGGTGCACTTGTTTTCCCGATGATTGTATTATTGTAAGCAGTTAACAAACCGGAATATGGATTCACAATGGCTTTGATGGCATCATCTTCCGGTGTATCCATGGTGACGGCGATATACTGCCCTGCCCGGCTGACCACTTCATAGCCGCCGCCCGTCTTGGCGCGCACGCCCAGGACGACTTCACCCAGATAGTTGTTGAAACGGAAGGCTTGCGTTACCAGAACGGGCGCATTGTTTGGGCCACCCACGATGGTTGGCAAATACTTGTAGGGACCAGAGTAATCCGTCTGTTTGGAAGGATCCGTGTGGCTATGGCTGCCGACGATGGCATCGATCCCACCTACCTGGGCGGCCAGGTAGGTATCGACGTTGTTATCGACATTCACATCCTTCGGGTTATTGGTGAAACCGATGTGGGTCAGGGCAACCACCACATCATCCCTCCCACGCAACGTCGGGATCAAGGAAGCAGCCGTGTCGATCGGGTTGCTGAAGGTTAGCCCCGGTATATTGCTGGGCAGTTCGTAATTGGGTACGCGGTGGTTGGTCAGTCCCAGGAAGCCGACTTTGATCGGTTTCGCCGGGTCCCCAGAGGACAGGGAGAATTCAATGCCATCCCGGACATTGACTTTGATGCCCTCGGTGGTGGCAGCCGTATCCAAACCCACTTTGTTAATTCCGTAGGCTCCGGAATCAGTCACATTAGCGCCCAGGATTGGGAAAGCAGCCTGACTGAAAGTGCTATCGAACACGGAAGCGCCAAAGTTGAACTCGTGGTTACCCAGCACCATTCCGTTGTAACCCAGGGCATTCATGACTGCGACGAATGGATTGGTCCACAATGCGGGTGGCAGGGCGGCGCCATCAGCGGTGGTACCCATAGCAGCGTTTTTGAAGTAGTACATCATGGCGTCGCCCTGAATGGAGTCGCCCAGGTTGAAGAGCAGGGTGCGATCCGGATTGTGCAGGCGCTCCTGTTTGATCAGTGTGGCGAGCTGGGTGAAACCGACGTAGGTGCCCTTCGCCAGGTTGCCATGCGAATCATTGTGATGCAGGATGGTGATGGGGATGATGGGGCCCGTCGCGTCGTTACCTTCCCGGGTAATGCGCCCATCGAGCGTCCCATCGCCGTTGGGGCCTTTGTAGGGATTTGCCAGCGTGTAGGTGGCTGATACGTAAGCATTGACCGCGTCCAGCATATCACCCCAGTAGGTGATATTGGTCATGTATTTAAACCCACCATAGTTGTCACCCCCTGCAGGCGCCAGGAATTCGTTCGTACCGACCCTATAGGTCTTCTCCATTTCCAGCGGGTCGCATGCCTTGGTGGTCTTGTTGACCACGCAGTAATCATACGCCCCCCAGGCATAAGGTTGCGGGCCGGGATTAGCATCTTTGTAAGCGTAAAACTTATAGCGGATCCCGGATGGCTGGATAGCGCCTTTCCCCAATGTAGCCGATTGGTTTAGCACCTGCAAGATCTGGGCGCCTGTCATCGTTCCAACTATGGTGGCGTTACCGAATGGAAGAATTGTGAACATGTTGCCGTAGGTTAGCAACATGGGATCGTGTGCCCAAACACCAGAATTGCAATCTGATTGGCTTGAGCTCCATTCATAGGTGCCAGAGCCTGCTGGTTTTTCCTTAGCACACCAGCTGGTACGGATACCTCCAGCATTATTGAAGAACAAGTCAATATCATTCGTTGAGTTGGTATCTGTGTTGAGAGAATTGTAGATGGCATCATCTACAAAACTGCCCATCATATTATCGCCAAGCGTGGTCCATTTCGATCCAACGAGTGTTTGATTACGTGAAAGATCAACCTGGGTATAGCCAATGGGATGATCTTTTTGGGCTACATAATCAGGATCCGTGGCAAATCCCGTAACCAAATTATCGATCGCTGGATCTTTCACACCTGCAGGATCGACGATCAAACTTTTCCAGGTGACCGTCACAATCTTTGTATCTGAGTTGAAAGCGATATCAGCTTGACCTACACGCAACCCATTGCTTAAAGCCTGAACAACGGCTGTCTTCGTTCCAACGACAACATAATCGGGAGGAAGTGGTGTAGGGAGAGGTGTACCTTCAAGCGGACCGAGATCTGTATGGCTATGCCCACCAATGATGAGAGATACTGGCTTACCAGCGGTTATCAATTTTTGAGCCAAAGTCTTATCACCGTAGACAGGGATGCCATAACCATAGCCGCCATCTCCGAAACCCAGATGGCTTAATACTACGATCACATCTGATTCAGCCCTCATCGCATCGTAATAATGTGCGATGGAATCAGCCGGGTCCTTGAAGCATAGACCAGCCGTAGCAGAAGCTATCGTTATGGTTGGGACTTCGGGGGTCGTGACGCCGATGAATGCTACTTTGACCCCGTTTACTGTCTTTACAAAATAGGGATGGTCGACAAAAGCAGGATTACCCCAGCCAGTCGAAGCATCGCAGTTCGCAGTATCCTTTACTACAATGTTTGCCGAGACGTAAGGATAAGTAGCTTGCGTTACCCGGTCACCGAGAATGGTTTGGCCCCAGTCAAATTCATGGTTGCCGTAAGTGGCTACGTCGTACCCCATCGCATTATATACAGCGATTACTGGAGCGCCCTTTTGTAGGTTAGACAGTAAAGACCCCTGCATCTCGTCGCCTGCATCAACGAGGAGTACGTTCCCTGCGATTTTTGTTGCGCGCACTCCGTTTACCACGGTTGCAACACGTGCCATTCCAGGGTTGCTGCCCGAGGCTTCGAGTTGTCCGTGGAAGTCATTCGTATGCAGAATAGTGAAATTCTTAATTGGATCCGGAATATTAACTTTCTGAGCGAAGACCGTGAACGGCATTGCCATGCTCAGAATCACCAACAGAATGAGCAGTTTATACGTTTTTTGAGCCATTGTCTAATCCTGTCCTTATTTCAAATGAAAAGTTGAGTTGGATTTGTTCTCACGACACAGGAATGAGAAACAAGGATATTCTTGCGGGAAATTGCACCTCCTGGGGAACTCCGTTTGATGAGGGAATGCAAACCAGCCGCGCTTTGAGACGTGGGAACAAGGCCTGCTTGGAATGCACGGCTGAAGCCGACCAACACATTATTCATGATCGAGAGAGAAATTACCTGACTTGCCGAGAAAAGGTATCGGGTACACTGACCATCCCCACCAGGTACTGTCTCTTATCTGGGCTTCGAAGTGAAACGGATACGGTTGAATAATTCTCATTATAAGGTGACTTCACACGAAATATAAGTGATGAACGTAATAGATTGACCCGATAATTTGTGCAATAACCGTGCTCAACTGACAAATTGA
>JAQTMA010000184.1 GCA_028714615.1 Anaerolineaceae bacterium
CAGGGTGATGCCTACCAGAAGCAGCGCTAACCACCGTTTGACCCCCAGTCCCGGAGTCAGCCAGCGGAGCAACTCTCGCACCGGATAGAGCAATCTCCTAACCAGATTCTCCGCTTTTTGTCTCATACCTCTTGGATCATAGCAGCCTTTTTCCCTGTCGTCAACGAGTGTAACCGAATTCCGGTTTCCATCGCCACAAAATGGCTACGCTTCAGATCGATTCTGGATAGCCCCTGTTCGCGAAAGTCAACCGTCAGGCGTCTCTCCAGGTATGAGAATCAATCCGTTGTTCTCGTCCGGAGTCGCAGAGGCGCAGAGAAAAAACATAATAAGCACTCGGCGTCCCTGCGGCTCGTATGAAGAGAAGATTCTTGCCTAGCGGCGCAGAGGAACGGATGGGGAATTTGCCTTTCGATCCTTCAGGCCATGCTATAATCTGCTCATGAGCAAGTACATCGCCGTGGATGTTGGTGGGACGCATATCCGGGTCGCCGTGTATAGTGCTCATGGAATTACTTCCGATCAGACCACCCGCATTGCTACCCAACAACCTGAAGAGACCGCACTCGAACGTTTGCAGAACCAAATTTCCGAAATATGGCCAGTAAATGAGCACGTAGCAGCTATTGGAATCGCCGCCCCAGGCCCGGTTGATCAGAAGCATGGCATTATTTTTGAGGCACCGAATATTCCCGGGTGGGTCAACCTGCCCTTGCGAAGTATCCTGGAAGAGCGGTTTGGGGTACCCGTCTCCTTAGGCAATGACGCCAATCTGGCCGCCCTGGGGGAGTGGAAATATGGCGCCGGACAAGGTCACCACCATGTGCTCTACCTGACCATCAGCACCGGGATTGGTGGGGGCGCCATTTGTGATGACCGCTTGATCCTCGGGGCGCATGGGCTGGCCAATGAGCTGGGCCACGTGACGATCGACCCCGATGGACCGATTTGCAGTTGTGGACGGCCAGGTCATCTGGAAGCACTTTCATCCGGAACTGCCATTGCCAGGTACGTTGCCAATCAATTGGCATCCGGAGCCCATTCGATCATGACGCTCTCCACACCGCCGACTGCCTACCAAATCAGCCAGGCAGCTCAGGCCGGAGATGCCTTAGCCCAGGCTGCCCTTGACCGCGCGGGGCGTTATCTCGGGATTGGCCTTGCCAATTTTGTCGAAGTATACAATCCCTCCATCGTTATCCTAGGTGGGGGCGTTTCGCAGAGCGGGTCATACCTGTGGGATGCCATGAAGACAGCTATGCAGAAAGCAGTCATGTCTCCCGAGTATTTGCATAACCTGATCATCACCCCCGCAGCGTTGGGCGATGATGCCGGGCTGTTGGGCGCCCTGGCGTTGGGACGCACCAACCAGGCTACCGAGAGCATGGCTTGAATCTGGTGGAAGGCTTGATTTGAGAATGAAATACCCTCAGGTGGCGGTGCTATAATTAACAGGTTGATGGGATGCTGCAAAGGCATTCCGGGGACGATGCACCCTGTCTATAAGGGGCCGGCAGCACTGGCTGCCGGCGTTTCGATCCTTAATCTCAACCATACAAAAGGAGGAATGTCATGGAACCGTTGAAGTTACCAGGGCTGAAGGCTATCGAGCTCGTCCGGCGTGACCAGGCAGTGATCTCTCCTTCCTACCCACGGGGCGTCCCCTTCGTTATGGATCATGGCCGGGGAACAGAGGTCTGGGATGTTGATGGGAATCGGTTTTTAGATTTTGCGGCGGGTATCGCAGTGGTGTCGACCGGCCACAGCCACCCGAAGGTGGTCAAAGCGATCCAGGACCAGGCAGAAAAGTTCATACACATATCATCGGATTTTTACCACACGAAATGGATCGAATTGGGGGAAAAGTTAAGTGAAATTGCTCCTTTTGAGGAGCCAGCCGTTTCATTTATGACCAACTCAGGTACCGAGAGTGTGGAAGCCGCCATCAAACTAGCGCGCTACCACACCGGCCGCAGCCAGTTCATCGGTTTCCTGGGTGGATTTCACGGGAGAACGATGGGTGCGGTCAGCTTTACCGCTAGCAAGCCAGGCTACCACAAAGGTTTTTACCCGTTGATGAACGGCGTCATCCATGCTCCGTTTCCCGATGCGTATCACCCGATTCTTCAATCCCGGCCGGGTGAAGATTATGGAGAAACTGCGGTGCGCTACATCGAAGAGGAGATCTTTGGGAGGATCTTACCCCCCGATGAAGTTGCCGGGATTTTGGTTGAGCCAATTCAAGGGGAAGGCGGGTATATCGTGCCCCCCTTTAAATTTATCACTGCTTTGCGCAATCTCTGCGATCGCTATGGCATCTTATTGATTGCCGACGAGGTTCAATCTGGCATGGGTAGGACCGGGAAATGGTGGGCAATCGAGCATTTCGGCGTAGAGCCGGATATTGTCTGCACTGCAAAAGGGATCGCCTCCGGCATGCCCTTGGGTGCGATGATCGCACGAAAGAGTGTGATGACCTGGGGGAAGGGTTCGCATGGCAACACCTACGGCGGCAATCCCCTGGCCTGCGCTGCCAGCCTGGCTACTTTGGAGCTGATCGAAACTGAGTACATGCACAACGCCGGTGAAGTAGGCCAATTTGCTCAAGACGCGTTGTGTGAGATTGCCGGGCGACATCCGAGCATGGGCCAGGTGCGAGGCATTGGTCTGATGCTGGGCGTGGAATTCGTTAAAGATCAGCAATCGAGAGAAAGCGATGCCAGAATCCGCGATCAGGTGGTGGATCGCGCCTTCGAGCGCGGGTTGTTGTTGCTGGGTTGTGGGAAGAGTGTCATCCGCATCGCACCTCCGCTGAGCGTCTCTCAAGCAGAGATCGTTGAAGGTTTAGCGATATTTGAAGAAGCATTGACCCTTTCAGAAAATCACCGGTGATGAAGAATGCTGCCCGATTTCCGCGTCCGCCAGCGTGATTATTTATTAGAAATCGCCCGCGCCTTGACCCAGGAACTCAACCTGGAGAAATTGCTCGGACGTATCCTCTCCATCTCGGTCGAGATGTTGGCCGGTCAAGCTGGCTTGATCCTGCTGCGCGACGATCAGGGAATCTGGCGCGTCTCTGCTACGGAAGGTATACCTCAATCCTTCCAATCATATTTGGAGCCATTGCTGGGCCGCATCCAATCTCACGTGGATCCGGTCAATGGTGAAATTCCGGAGATCAATCGCATCGTGCAGAACCTGACCTACACAACCAGCCTGGGCTTTTTGACCGGGGTCGGTTTACCGCTGATGGTGCGGGATCAAGTGATTGGGGTGATCTTCATCTTCCGGTCTTATCCAGATGTTTTCTCCAATAACGACCGCATCCTGCTCAGTAGTTTTGGCAACCAGGCTGCCATTGCTGTTCATAACGCCACGCTCTATACCCAGATCAGTCAGGACAAGCAACGCCTGGATGCATTACTAGACTCAGCCGCAGATGGGATCCTCATCCTGACCGCAAACCACATCATTGAGCGCTGCAATGAGGCTTTTGCGCGCATGTTGAGCCGCCCGCGGACATCGATCCAGGGGATGCAGCACGAGCGCATTATCCGTTGGATCGGAAAGCCGCAAGGGACTCCACTCGAGCAAGCTGAGGCAGGCGGATGGCCGCTTACCCCGCACGCCCACTTGTACGTCGAAGGCGATTTGGAGCGAGGTGATCAGCAGCCTTTACCGGTTGGAATCACGTATGCACCATTGCTCGCAACGGATGGCGGACTGGTTAATATGATCGCCACGGTACGAGATATCACCCGCTTCCGCCAGGCCGAGGAGATGAAGAGCACTTTCATTTCGATCATCAGCCACGAGCTAAAAACCCCTGTAGCGCTGATCAAAGGCTACGTTGGTACGCTCCGCCGCGATGACGCGGTTTGGGACCGCCAGGTGGTGCAGGAGAGCTTGCAGGTGATCGAAGAGGAGGCCGATCACCTGACGGATATGATCGAGAATCTGCTGGATGCCTCCCGGCTGCAGGCGGGCGTCCTCCCGATCAAGCTATCCGATGTTTCGTTACCTGAAATCGTCACCCGTTTGGAAAAACGCTTTCAGGTGGAAACGGACCGGCATACGCTCACCAGTGATTTTCCCCCAGATTTTCCCATAATCATGGCCGACGTGACTCGCATTGAACAGGTGATCTCCAACCTGATCTCCAACTCGATCAAATACGCACCCGGAGGAGATATCCACATCTCCGGACAGGTGCGCCCCGAGCAGGTTATTGTCTGCGTAAGCGACAGCGGACCTGGGATTGCCCAGGAAGACATCCCGCACATATTCGATCGCTTTTACCGCTCTCCTGATGCGGCCCGCCAGACAAAAGGTGCGGGATTGGGGTTATACCTGGCCAGAGCGATTGTCGAATCGCACGGAGGGCGCATGTGGGTGGATCCGCAACCAAACGCAGGCGCACGAATATGTTTTTCTCTTCCCAGGCAAGGCTAAAAACGTCTCTCCGAAAAAATCATCCTGAGTGAAACCAGCATCTCTATGACCGATGTAGAGATAACCCACTTCGCTCAGGTTTCCATCGAGAAAGTCGTCTTTTATCCCGTATTGACAGTCCGTAAATATGCAGAATACGTTGACAAATTGGAGTTATATGATATTATTCAAAAACTGACCGACCGGTCGGTAAAATAAATAATATGGAGTAAATTGGTGAACATTAAACAACCAAACAACCGGGTGCTTGTAGTCCTCTTCATGGGTGTCCTGATGGGTGCTTTGGACATCGCCATCGTTGGACCGGCTCTACCCTCAATCCAGGCATATTTCCGTGTAGATGATCGAATGATCGCCTGGGTGTTCAGTATATACGTCCTATTCACCCTGGTGGGAACCCCCCTGATTGCTAAGCTTTCCGATCTTTATGGCCGGCGGTCGATCTACGTTGTTGACGTAGCCTTATTCGCTTCGGGGTCGTTACTGGTAGCAGTCGCTCCCAGTTTTTCCATGCTGATGGTAGGCCGCGCCATCCAGGGTTTTGCGGCGGGAGGTATTTTCCCGGTGGCTTCGGCTGTGATCGGTGATATCTTCCCTCCCGAAAAGAGAGGCGCAGCCCTCGGGTTGATTGGAGCGGTGTTTGGAGTAGCCTTTTTACTCGGACCGATCCTGGGCGGCGTCCTGCTGCTCATCGGTTGGGAATGGCTATTTTTAATCAACATACCTGTAGCCATCGTTGTCATCTTTCTGGCTTTACGCAACCTGCCGCAGAGGCGGATCGCCAAAGTTGGCCGGTTCGACGTTCTCGGAATGCTGGTCCTGGGTGGATCGTTAGCCTGCCTGGCTTTGGGCATCAATCGCATCGAGACCGGCCGTTTCTTTGCATCCCTGGGATCGATTCAGGTCTGGCCTTTTTTGGGTGTTTGCATTCTGCTCGGGTTGGCTTTTCCCTTCATCGAACGGCGTGCAGAAAGCCCGGTTGTGCGCCTGGATTTGTTTCAGAACCGGCAGATGGTGCTGTCCTACCTGCTCTCCGCTGGGGCCGGGTTAGGCGAGTCCAGCCTGGTGTTCGTACCTGCCCTGGCAGTGGCTGCTTTGAAGGTGACCAGCTCATCGGCAAGTTTTTTATTACTCCCCTTTGTCTTCGCACTGGCAATCAGTTCTCCGCTGGTCGGGCGATTGCTGGATCGCATGGGTTCTCGCGTGGTGATCCTGATCGGTACTGTGTTACTGACCCTGGGGATGCTCGTCCTGGGTTTTTCATCCTCTCAAGTCGGGCTATTTATTCTAGCTGGCATCCTGATTGCTTTGGGTCTTTCCGCATTACTGGGAGCGCCCATCCGCTATATTATGCTCAATGAAGCTACTCCAGCCGACCGGTCAGCGGCTCAGGGAGTGGTTGCCTTATTCTCCAGTGTGGGTCAGTTGTTAGGCGGCGCGATGGTAGGTGCAGTCGTGGCTTCCCAGGGTGGTGGCGCTCATGGTTATGAACGCGCATATGTCGTGGCTGGCGGAGTTAGTTTCTTCCTGGTGATCGCAGCCCTGGGGCTCAAACACCGTGAGCAAGAAATGGCGACCGTACAGTACAATGAGTCCAAAGTGCAGAATGTACCTTCCAAGGAAGCAGTACAATAATCGTGGTAGGCCGGAGGTAGGTGAATGGATACAGGACAAGTGTCCCCGGTTCGGGAGAAAATATTGACGGAAGCATCCCGCCTTTTTGCTGCACGAGGTGTGGAAAGGGTATCGATGCGTGAGATTGCGGCTGAAGTTGGCCTTTCCAAACCCGGGTTATACTACTATTTTGAGGACAAAGAGACCCTGGTTCTATCTATTCTGGTGCAAAACCTGGAATACGTCGCCGCCCTGGTTGAACGTGCGGTTGAGGTTGCCCCTGATGCACGTTTCCGGCTGGCACACATTACCCGTGGCTTTTTTGCGATGGCTCCTGAACAGCGCGAGATGATCCAGTTGGCGAGCCGGCATTTCCCAACCCTCAGTCTTCCAGCTCGCAAAGCATTTGATCGCATCTACCAGCAGAACTTTATCTTGAAGATCCAGGCCATTCTTTCTGAAGGGATGCGGCGCGATGAATTGCGCGAGGTGGACCCGCTCCTGGCGACCTGGGCTTTCTTGGGAATGCTTTACCCCTTTTTTTCATCCACCGGCAAAGGGAAAGCTGACCCAACCGAAGAGCTGCTTACCCTGTTTATGGATGGTATGAAGAAAGGATGACCCTGGTTAATGGTATCGGATTTGGGTGAAGGGACCACTGAGATTCAGATAAATGATATAAACAGGCGCATCATCGCGTGCCAACGTTGCCCTCGCCTGGTGGCGTATCTGGCAGAGTTAGGCCGGTCGAAGAAACATGCTTACCGGGATTGGAAATACTGGAGCAGGCCTGTCCCAGGGTTTGGAGACCCACACGCTCGCTTGTTGATCTTGGGACTGGCGCCTGGAGCGCATGGTTCCAACCGCACAGGACGCATGTTTACCGGGGACGATTCGGGCAGCTTCCTTTTCCGGGCCTTGTATAAAGCCGGGTTTGCAAATCAGCCCACTGCTCTGCAGCCCCAGGATGGCCTCCAATTAACAGACGTCTATATCACAGCCGTTTGCCGCTGTGCGCCGCCCGACAATAAGCCCACCCGAAGCGAACAGGAGAATTGCCGGTCATTCCTGGTCGAAGAGCTGGCCTGCCTCTCCAATATTCAGGGGATTGTGTTGTTAGGCCGGATCGCGATGGATGGACTGTCCACGTTATACCGGAGCCAGGGCTATGCCATCTCGAAGATGGAGTTTTCTCATGGTAGGGTCCAGTATCCGGGAAAGGGCTTGCCCTGGTGCATCACCTCCTATCACCCCAGCCGGCAAAACACCAACACCGGCCGCCTGACGGAGGCAATGTTCGACACGGTTTGGAGCCTGGCCCGCTCGATGCTGGTCTCCTAGCCCCAATTGTGTGAATTGGGGAGAACCCGCCCGTTCCGGTTCTCCCCAGTCGTTCTCCTTGCTAAATCCCATTTATTCTACGGTCCATTCTCGCTCCTGAGTGCATCCATCAGTGGGCGAGGCCGTTAATTCGCGCAGACTGCTTTCATTCTGTTTGCTCGGACAATCTGCTCCATCGCTTCGATGTCCAATACCAGTGTGTAGATTCCCTCCCCTCGGATGAATACCCGTTCGTCGAGCTTGATTGAGCTTGAGGGCAGGTTTGTTGCGGGGATCACCTGTAATGAATTCAAATACTCCAAGAGATCCTTTAAGGTCATTCTGCATTTTTGTTTTCCCATCTTCTCCCTCCTGAGCGATCGCTATGATGTTTCCCCAACGTGTTCGTGGGCTAGTCTCCCCCCCTTGCCCGGGCGCCTTGATCAACCTTGAAGATCCCGAGAGGGTGGTTGTTGCCAGCCAGCCCTCTCAGACCAGGGCCGTCTCAAGGCCGGGGTAACCGGCAGGAGACGTACGGGTTAAGCAACGTTATCTCTGGCACTCTGCCAGGCATGGTAGACAGCATCCTTAAATTGGTCCCAGGTGCCTGGATGGCGTTCATCCCAATCAGTGCGCGCTTCGGCCTCGATGAATGTCCAATCGCTACGCTTGTAGCGCTCATTATTGGCCAGATCATAGCCATACTGGTAAGCCGGGAGGTAATCGTCGAAGGTATAACCGCGTTGAGCGTAGAAATTGGCGTAGTGGTTTT
>JAQTMA010000185.1 GCA_028714615.1 Anaerolineaceae bacterium
TTCGGGCCGATATCGAGAAGATGTATGCGCTTGGGGGAACCAGGTTCATTCCTCGCCCGATCGAGGCGGAGTGCCTGCTCCAAGAGGTGGAAGCATGCTTGAAGAAGGACTGACGCCTCCGGCCGCCTCGCTCGAACCGGCCGGTAACAGCAGCGGGCCGCTTCAGCAAGTTGGAATAGATCGAGACGTTAGCTCCAAGGCCACCATCCTGGTTGTGGATGACCGTCCAACCAACCGGCAATTCCTCATGACCCTTCTGGGCTATGGAGGCTATTCCCTTCGCCAGGCGTCCAATGGGGTGGAAGCGCTGGAAATTTGCCGCACAAAAGCTCCCGATCTGGTCATTACCGATATTTTGATGCCTGCGATGGATGGATTTGAGTTCGTCCATCAATTACGCAGCGACCCGAGCCTGCCGCAAATCCCGGTGGTGTTCTATACGGCAACCTACCGGGAGCCTGAAGCGCGCGTGCTGGCGCGAGAATGCGGCGCTCAGGATGTGATCATCAAACCAACCGATCCTCAAATCATTCTCGATAAGGTTAGTCACTGGCTGGGCCGTCAGCAAAAGGCGGCGCTCCCCCAATCCCCGCCTCGACAACCCTTCCAGTCTGACGGCGATTTTCGGCGCCATTTGAATGTTCAGGTGGACGAGCTGCACAAGGTCGCTGGCGAAATCGGCGCCCTTCTCAACGAGAAACACTATGATCACGCCTGGAAGGACCGCCTGCAACAGACCGTTTATGCATTGGTCTCGGGGCTGGATTCGGTCCGGGTTACCGGGCGGCGGCTGAACGCCCTCACCGAGCTCGGTTTCAAGCTCGTTGCCGAACGAGACCTGAAGAAGATGTTGGATTTATTCTGCCACGAGGCCAGGTCTCTCTTGGGGGCGAAAACGGCAGTGGTCTGCTTCTTGGCTGAAGATGAGTTTACCCTGAAGCACACGTATTTAACTCAAACCGGTGCTACCCCGGTAGAAGCAACAGGACAATGGCCCGCAGAAAACGGTTTGCTCGGTCAGGTGGTTGCCCGGCGCATCGCCGTGAGAGGATCCGCCGCCAATGGAGAATTGCCCACGAGCGGCCTCCCAGAATCACTTCTCATCGAGAAATCCTTTCTCGGTGTGCCAATTCTGACCACGTCTCAACTGGATGGCGTCGTGCTCTTCCTGGATCGCCAGGGTTTGGATGAATTCAGCCTGCAAGACGAGCAACTGGCAGTCTCCCTGGCAGTTCAGTTTGCCCTCGTTTACGAAAACCAGCATTTGTACGACCAGGTTCAACACCACGCCACCAAATTGCGTGTAGAGGTGAACGAGCGCCAGCAAGCTCAAATCGAACTGGTCAATCGTGGTCGCCAACAGGCGACTGTTGTCCAATTGGGGCAACGCGCCTTGATGGGTATCGATCTCAAGACCCTCATGGATGAAGCGGTGAAGATGCTGGCGGAAACGTTGGATGCAGAGTATGCCATGGTGATTGAGCTGCTCCCCGATACCAATGTTCTCCTGCTGCGAGCCGGCATGGGTTGGGAGGCGGAGCTGATCGACCACGCTACCGTCGAATCCGGCAGGTCCTCTCAGTCAGGATTCACCCTGGAATCCCCAGGCCCGATCATCATCGAGGATTTTCACAAAGAAACCCGCTTTAAACCCTCCTCTTTGTTGACGGACCACGCCATCCGCAGCGGGATGAGCGCCATCATCCCCGGTACGAAGCGCGTTTTTGGAGTCCTGTGCGTTCACAGCCGCAAACCCCGCCGCTATACTCCGGATGATGCCCACTTCCTTCTCTCGATTGCCAACGTATTGGCGGAAGGGATCGAGCGAAAACAGGCCGAGAGCGCCTTGCGCGAAAGCCAGGGTCGCCTGCTCCTGGCTGCCGAAGCGGCCGGGATTGGTTTCTGGAGATGGAACTTCAACACCCGTGAGCTAGCCTGGGATACCCAATCCAGAACCATCTTTGCTTTTGTTGAAGATGCGCCCATATCCTACGATCAACTGATCGATGCCGTACTGCCTGAACAGCGGCCTCAGGTGATCCGGGCGACCCAGGCGCTGCTGGAAGGGAAACAAGCGCTGGACATGGAGTTCCAGATTGTCCGCCCGGATGGTAGCCAGCGTTGGGTGTATATGCGCGGGCAAAGCTATTTTGAAGCCAATCAACCCCTGCGAGCTTTGGGTACGGTTCTGGATGTCACCCGGCGGAAAAATGCCGAGGAAGCCGACCGGCAAAACCTGGCGCGCATCGAGGTTCAACACCGCCTGCTCGAACAACGGGAGCAGGAGCGCATGCAGATTGCCCGGGATTTACACGATGGACCTGTTCAAGAATTGATCGGAATTACCTTTGGATTGGAATACATCCTCTTTGATCTGAATGGCCACCCCACCAATGAAGCCCTGCGCGAGGTCCAACGAACGATTCAAACCCAGATCGATGCGTTGCGTAACTTCTGCAGTGATCTCCGGCCCTCAACCATCACCAAATTTGGACTGACCCCTGCTATCCACGCTCACTTGGATAATTTCAAACAAAAACACCCGGAAATCGCCTTCCAGGTCGAGCTCGAGCCGGAGGAAGCGCCCATTCCGGAGGCTACCCGCCTGGCGCTGTACCGCATTTACCAGGAGACCTTGAACAATATCGCCCGGCACTCCAACGCAAGCCAGGTAACGCTCCGCATTTCTTATCCGGATCATGATATCCAGATGGAGATCCGCGATAATGGGGTTGGCTTTGATCTGCCGGATGATTGGATTGAACTGGCTCGCCTGGGGCACCTGGGTCTGGTCGGGATGCGAGAACGAGCGGAAGCGGTCGGCGGCCGCATCGAGATGTGGTCCGCCCGCGGGGAAGGAACCCACCTCTCAGTCTGGGTCCCTTTGGATTACGAGCTTCACCCGGCGCCGTAGGAATTCAGCCAGTTCATCTATGCTCTGGAAACCAATGAGCAACAGCCCCCATCTACCGTTCCACAAACGGGAGGTAGAGGCTGGTATTTTCGCTCCCCTCCACGATCACCATCCCGGAATGGCCGGCGCCATCCGCATAGGCATACGCGCCGGGATGGGAGAACTGGCGGCGGTAGGTATTCGCCGGAGCAAGCACCCCGCTATCCCAACCCTGTGTATTTGCCAGCGGGTCAAGCGTGCTCATCACCCGCAATACCGGATTGCGCCAGGCATCTATCAGATCTTCATCGGCTGCCGGCGCCTCGCTGGACCATTCAACACTGGCACCCACCGGGATGTGCATCTCGGCCGGTGACGGCCCTTCCGCGGTCAGCGCTACCTTCCGTGGTGGAGCGTTCTTCCAGGGGGTGTAGGGCACGTTGACGTGCACGATCTCACTGACCACTACGAAGCCATCCGGGTCGATCAATACTGCCCCGCCTGGCCATCGCCGTCGTTGCCGCCCACTGGGCGCTCTTCCCGGATGGCGTCTGGTTCGCATTGCTGTCTGGGTTGGCTTCACCAGCCGACGTGCCCCTGGCGCTCGAGCTGGCGGCCGCCCACGCCCGCTTGCTTTCATTGCCGGAGATCCAGGCTCGCCTGCAGACCGGACTGAGCGGCTTCCAGCTCCTCTCCACCGGGTCTGGAGATCTGCCTCCCCGCCAGCAGACTCTGCTCGCTGCCATCCGTTGGAGCACAGATCTGCTGACGGTGGCTGAACGCGGCTTGTTCAATCGCCTGGCCATCTTTGCCGGCGGCAGCCTGGCGCTGGCTCTCTCCATCGACGACCAGGAGACGATCGCTTACAGCCTGGAAGGTCTGGCAGATTGCCGCACCCGCGCTGCTACTGTTCTGCCCTCCGATCGCGCTACCGCGCTGCGCCTGTCCGCCACCCGCTGGCTAGGCGCCGCCGGAGCGGTTCGCGCGCGGTTGGCCTTACCCATCCCACCCGGCGAAAGTGAGCACATCACTCACCTGCGCTCTACGTTGAAGAGCGCCTTGCCCGAGGAAGCTCTGGCAGCAGCGCTGGAGGCCGGGCGCATCTTGCCGTTGTCGCAGGTTGCTCTCGAGGCGCTCGAAGGAGGGAAGCCCGAGGAGAGTGGATAAACGCCTTGCTGCTTTCCCATCCGGTCAGTCGCCTATCGTTTCGCGGGCAGCGACTTGAGATATAGCCAGATGGCGTTCAACTCAGCATCGCTCATCCGCCCGTAGATCTTCCACGGCATCTCTTCTTTAAGTTGCTTGTCGTTCGGCGGGTAGCCGGTGCGCAGGGTATTCACGAAATCGGCTTCGGTCCAGTTGTTCAGCTTGCCGCCGGGGGTCAGGTTTGGTACGTGTGGACCGTTAGGGTCGGGGTTTTTCCCACCCCCCAGGTCAGGCCCGTGGCAGCTCTGGCAAACGTGGATGGTCACCAGGTATTGTCCGTATTCTTTGTTGTCACCCGGCTGCGGCGCGACCGGCCGCGGACCCGTCTGGTTGATAACGCTGGCGACGTCGAGATGGTCGAATTGTCCAGCGGCTACCAGCATCTTCGCGATGGGTGAGAGCTGCGGGTCGGTGACTTCGTTGTCCACCGGAGGCGCCGCCTTCACGTAGCCGATGACGTCGGCCAGGTCAGCGTCGCTGAGATAATAGAAGTATTCGGATGGCATCAACAGCAGGGATTGCCCGGCCGGCTTCACCCCGTGGCGGATGGCGCGCACCCAGTCGGCGTCGGTCTTGTACTCATCCGCTGCGACGCCGCCCTGCCCGCGGGTCAGATTCATGGCGTTGATCACCGCGAAACCGGGGGCATTGATCACCGGCTTCCCGGCCAGGTTTTCACCATGGCAACCCACACACACCGTGGTGACGATATGCTGGCCGCGCGCCAGGCCAGCAGGATCGCTTGCTGCTGTAATCGCCTCGACCGGCACGTTATAGGTTTTTTCCAGCCGGTTGTTGGCCACCAGTATCAACCCGCCTGCACTGATGAGCGCCACCAGCAATAGCCCGCCAATCACCAACCCGATCCATTTGAATATCTTTTTCATCAGGAATCCCCCTATCTGGATTAGTTTGATCAAAATTATAAACCCAGATCCCATCCATACTGAACTAAAGTCACATCGGGTCGGGGAATTTCAACCCCTTCGACTTTCGCAAGAACCACCACCTCGGGAATATCATCCAGTGTTGCGAGGAGATTGTACATCGCCAGGGGGCTGAACTCTTCTCCTTCATTCATCCGGTCACTAACATTCAGCAGCCACTTCAACATGCGATCATGCTTCGCTCCCGGGGTCATTGACATATTTGGGGATAAGGGATTATCCCCCCAAAAATCTTTTGAGTTGCTGCGGGTTTTTTGCATCAAGACCACCAATTGGTTAATGATACGCGCCGCGGAGTCGTGGGTCATAGGTGCCTTTCAGATTTCCATTAAGATTCTGGGATTGCTTGCGGATTGATGCAAGTTGCATGCCACCTCGAGGAATGCGTTTTCAATTCGCGCATCCCCTGGCTGGCCGCCCACACTGAAAAGCGGGGTCTTCTGGGAATCCCGTAAACGCCAAGAAGACTTTACCCCGCATTTATGCGGGTTTCAGGCAACTTTTACTGAAGTTGGCCACTCGATCCCTTAAAGTGATGGCTGGACTTATGGAAACTACTATGCCTGACAATATCCTCGACCTCTCCTATCGAAAAACCCTTGGCCGCGACTTATTGGCTGCCAATAAGCTGGACCTTGCCGTTGAGCTGTTCTCTACCCTGCTGCGCGATTTTCCCGATGACGTAGAATCTTACAATTTGCTCGGGGATACTTATGCCGCCAGGCACGATTTGGATGCAGCCCGGAGGTTGTTTAGTGTGGCTCCCGGGCTCCCACCTGCAGCAGGTCAGCCGGGTATTCCTGCTGCGCCGTCCACGGCTACGACTTCACTCCACCCCGCCGATCCCCTCGATGATTCCCGAAAGCATCCACCAGTGCTTTCGCGCAGCGTGGATACTGTCCCCGATGGGGACATCGAACGCGCCGTCGGCCTGCTCAGCGCAGTACTCAACAGCCACGACCCGGCGCAGCAGGTTGCAGACCATCTCGAAGAAATCGATGCCTTGCTTCCCGCCCTGCTTGAGCTGAATATCCGCAAAGCCCGCAGTGATGGCCGGCCGGACCTGGTCCGGGAGCTAACCAGTTTGAAAGGCCAGGTCGGTTGGCAGAATTCCCTCCTCGATGTTCGTGTGGTCGCGCCTCACTCTGCGCCTCCCACCTCTCCTGCTCCCTCCCATTTCCACGGGAAGGTGGTGATGCTCGCTCCGGATGGGCAGGCCATGTCCCCGCGGGCAACCGTGATTGCCGAAGCTCTCAAGGGGGGCAGTTGTGAAGTACATTGCTCGCTCGAGGTGGGTGCGACAGCCCAAGCCCGGCCGGATGTGGTCATTGCCTGCGATGCGCATGCTCACCCGAAGGTGCTCGAGGAATTAGCCCGTTGCACGGCTGACAGGATCCCCACTCTCCTTGATCTGAGCCTGGATTTCGAAGCGATGCCCGTGGATCATCCCAACTACCCAACCAGCGGCCTGGGATCGGTCGAACATGCCCGCGCGTACGCTTCATCCCTGTTACTGGCCAATGCCATCTCGTTCCCCAGCCAGGCCATGCAGACTGCCTTTAACCGGACCGGGCAAGTGCTCCAGTACATCCCGGATGGTTGGGCTCGCTGTAATCCTTTGTGGGACAAACCTGCTCTCCGCCACGACACGATCCGCCTCGGTTGGGTTGGATCCCCAGGCCAGAGGATGGACGTCTTTTCGATCCGGCGGATCATCTTACGGGTATTGCGCGAATTCGCAAAAGTCCAACTCGTCATTGTCGGAGATGCGCAGGTTTACCAAATGTTCGGTGATGTGCCCTCCAACCGGTGTATCTTTTACCCCTCTGTACCGTACGAGGAATATCCCTACCTGTTGAGCCAGGTGGACATCCTGTTGGCGCCTTTAGACTCCACCCCCTTTCACAGCACGCTGTCCGATCGGCTCTTGATGGAAGCCGGGGTGAGGTCGATTCCGTGGATCGCCTCCCCAATCCCGGCATTCAAAGCCTGGGGGGTGGGTGGGGTTCTGGCCAACTCGCCGGATGAATGGCACACATGTTTACGCCGGTACGTCGGAGATGCCGACCTGCGGACGGCATTAGGGCAGGCAGGGCGTGCGAAAGCCATGCTCCGTGAAGCGGCCAGTCTGGCGTCCTTATGGGTCGAAGCCATTGAGACTCTATTGGCTCGGCAACCGGCGAAACCCGCTAATCACTAGGGCTTTTATGAATAGTGCTAACCTGCTTCTCCCCTCCGCGCCGGAGGAGGAACCTGAATCTGCGAGTCGTCTCCATTTGCCGGAAATGATCCTGGTTCCGTCCGGCGAATGCTGGATCGGTACGAGCGAAGAGCAGATGAAACAGCTCGTCTTGGTGGAGGATTGGGCGCGTGATTGGCTTGATAATGACTTGTTTCAGGTCGAACAGCCGGATCACCAGCTCAGCTTGCCCGCCTTCGAAATCGCTCGATATCCGGTGACAAATGAGGAGTATTACCAGTTTGTGCTTGAAACCAGCTATCGCATCCCGCGCGGTTGGACCGGGCTACGCTTTCTGGAAGGTCAGGGATTGCACCCGGTCACCTGGGTTTCGTGGCGGGATACGCAGGCATACCTGGATTGGGTGAACGAGTCAACCAATAATACTTTCCGGCTGCCGACCGAAGTGGAATGGGAACGCTCCGCGCGGGGGGATGATCGGCGCGTCTACCCTTGGGGAACCGCGTTCGATTCCTGGCGTTGCAATACCGTCGAAAGCGGCAAGCGTTGGACGGCCGAGGTTGGTTCGTACTCTCCTGGGGGAGATAGCCCCTTTGGGGTCGAAGATATGGTTGGGAATGTGTGGGAATGGACCAGCAGCTTGCTGCGCCCCTATCCGTATAACGGGGAAGATGGCAGGGAAGATCATGAGCCCGGTTCCGGAAAACGCGTTGTTCGGGGGGGCGCCTGGTATTACAGCAAGAAATTAGCTCGTTGCTCGGTCCGAGAGGGACTCAACATCGACTATTTGTCTGGCTCGTTGGGTTTCCGCCTGGCGCGCAAGGTTAACCTCGAACGCAGCCAAACGAGCGAATGTTGACTTGCGGTGAGAATAATAAGCCCGGTAATTA
>JAQTMA010000186.1 GCA_028714615.1 Anaerolineaceae bacterium
CGGCTGCGTCTCATGGTAGAATGGGGCCCATGAAACGATGGCAGTTTTGGGTGGGCGTGCTCATCAGCGTCCTTTTTCTCTATTTTGCGTTGCGTAAGCAGAACTTTAACGATGTCTGGGAGACGCTCAGAACTGCCCGCTACGGGTGGCTCATCCCCGGCATCGCAGTCTATATGATCGGCGTCTACGTGCGAGCCTGGCGTTGGCATTACTTACTGCGCCCGCTCAAGAAGATCCCCACCCGCAAGATGTTCCCCATCGTGGCTATCGGCTACATGGGCAATAACATTTACCCGGTGCGCGCTGGCGAGGTGCTGCGCGCCTACGTGCTCAAGCGCAACGAGGGCGTACCCATCTCGGCTTCGCTGGCCACCATCATCGTCGAGCGCATCTTCGACGCGGTGGTCATGCTGATGTTCGTCTTTGTGAACTTTTCCGAGCTGATGAAGCTGGCGGGGCAGTCGGTCAACATTGCCGGTTTCAGCATCCGCGACTTCACCATCTTTGGCACGGTGGTGGCCTTGGCGGTGCTGGTGGTGTTCCTGGCAGCGGCCATGTTCCCGCACGTCACCGAAAAGTTGGTGCGCTGGGGTGTGGCGCGTTTCATCCCCACGCGGCTGCGCGAGAAAACCCTGGCGCTGACCATGCGTTTCCTGGACGGGCTCGAGTCGCTGCGTTCGCCGCAAGAAGCCTTAATGGTCTTCGTTACCTCGGTGGTGATCTGGCTGCTCGAGACCGGCAAGTACTGGTTTGTAATGCACGCCTTTAATTTCAGCGTCAGCTTTTTCGCTCTGATGCTGATGAACGGCATCGTCAACCTGGCCACCACGTTGCCCTCCGCTCCAGGGTACGTGGGCACCTTCGACGCCCCAGGTATTGCGCTTTTGCAGGCCTACAACGTCGCCGGGCCGATCGCCACCGGCTACACCCTGGTGCTGCATGCCGCGCTGTGGTTGCCGATCACGCTGCTGGGTGCCTACTACTTCACCCGTGAGGGATTGAAGTGGGGCCAAAAAATGCCTGAGGTCCAAGAGACTTCTTCGGGTCTATAAGGTATCATTGATTACCTATCCGCTAATTACGCTAATTGTTAATCATGGTAACAGGTGCCTTGACAAGGTAAGAGCCCAGATGACAGCCGGTTCTCATCGCAAAGCAGATGTTGAGATTTATCTTGATTAATAAAATTCGTGGAATTGGCGGTTGAAGTTTTGAGGTTATTATGAAAATTGCCATCATCGGAGCAGGCATCGGGGGAATGGCGGCCGCGTATGACCTTGTGAAAGCCGGGCACAGCGTCACCCTCTACGAATCTGCTGAAACCGTGGGTGGGCTGGCGGCGGGCTTCAAAGAGCCCAACTGGGACTGGTCCGTCGAGCGTTTCTACCACCACTGGTTCGCCAGCGACAAGCACATCCTCGGTCTGATCGACGAGCTGGGTTGGGAGGACAAAGTGCGCTTCCTCCGCCCGTTAACGGTCATGTACCACGCAGGCAAGTTCTACCCGTTCGATTCCATTTTCACCAACATCCCTTTATTCCTCCTGCGTCATTACCCGCTGCTCGACGTGATCCGTTTTGGGTTCGTTGGCATGTACCTGCGCCTGACCAACAACTGGAAGCCCTTGGAGAAATCCACCACGGAGGCCTGGATGCGCAAGTGGGCCGGAGATCGCATCTTTGAGATGATGTGGCAGCCGATGTTGATCGGCAAGTTCGGCGAGCGCTATGCCAAAGCGGTCAACATGGCGTGGATGTGGGCGCGCTTGAAATCACGCACCACCCGCCTGGGCACCTTCGAAGGTGGTTTCCAGGCTTTCGCCGATGCTCTGGCCGGGCGACTGCGGGAGCTGGGGGTCGAGATGCGCCTATCCACCCCTGTCAACTTGATTGCCACGGCGCACGAAGGCGGGTTGGATCTGACCACCCCAAATGCGCTCGTGCACTATGATCGCGTCCTGGTCACCACATCACCGACGTTGATGGCGCGCATCGCCTCCAACCTGCCGTCTGATTACTTACAAGGTTTGTTGAACTTGAAAAGCATGGGCGCCGTGGTGATGGTGCTTGCCCTCAAGTACCAACTCTCTAAGGAGGGATATTACTGGTACAACCTGCCCAAGGCGGCCGGATTTCCTTTCCTGGCGCTGGTGGAACACACCAATTTTCTTTCGCCAGAGTATTTTGGCGGGGATCACCTCATCTACGTAGGAGATTACCTGGAGCCCGAGCACGAGTATTTCCGCCTGACCCAGGATGAATTGGTGGAGCGTTTCCTGCCGGCTTTTGCCCGCATCAACCCGGACTTCAAGCCAAATTGGGTGCGCAAGACCTGGTTGTGGCGGACGAACTACGCCCAACCCATTCCGCTGGTCAACCACTCGGCCAACATCCCTGCGGTACAAACCCCGATTCAGGGCTTGTATTTTGCGAGCATGAGCCAGGTGTATCCCTGGGACCGCGGCACCAACTTTGCGGTGGAAATCGGCCGGCGAGCTGCCAGGATGATCTTGGGCCAGGCCGGTTAACCTCCGCCGCCGGGCGCGAGATTCCGATTCTTGCTGTTGACTCAAGCAAAGGGCGGGGTCCTGTTTTTTGGATATGGGGTATTACGCCCCCATATGTGGAGCGGTGGCTTAATTTATCTACAAAACCGCTATATATGGATAAATTGTTAACACGTTAATCACCATATATGGGGGTACAATACGAAACCAATATCTTCTGGACAGCGCCCTGCATGAGACTCGTTTATTAAGATTTCTAATCTTAAAGATTCGGGAATCTTTAGAGTACCGTAGGCTGAAGAGCTTGATTCCACTGGTTCGTTTCTGTTAGAATCCTTTTTGTCTCTAGGCAATGGGGTAAAATCCGAAACCCCGGTACATAGGAATACCTTATCACTCCCGGTTGAATAAATTCCGGAGATGGTGCTCTCTTATCCTTAACAGGTGGGGGTGTGTGATGATGACGGCCGACCAGGCATGGCAAGCAGCGCTCGGACAATTGAGAATGGATATGAAGAAAGATGCCTTCGACACCTGGGTGCGCGGGACGGAAGTTGCCGCATATGAGGATGGCGTCTTTACCATTGGAGTGCAGAATGCATATGCACGGGACTGGCTGGAAAACCGCCTGACCTCTACCGTCAATCGCGTCCTCACCGGGATTATCGACCGCGCCGCGGAGGTACGTTTTGTCGTCTGGCAGAAGGAAATCGAGCCGCTCGAAGCAGAGACCCGTGATTCGTTCGAACCTCCGAACGATCCGGCGCTGCCCCGCCTGACCAACCAAACCGTCAACCCGCGCTATTCCTTTGAGAACTTCGTGGTAGGCGCCAGCAACCGCCTGGCGCACGCCGCATGTATGGCCGTGGCAGAGAACCCAGCTCGAGCCTACAACCCGCTCTTCTTGTACGGTGGGGTCGGCTTGGGGAAAACCCACCTGCTGCATGCTATCGGCAACGCAGCCAAGTCCTCCGGGCTGCAGATCCTGTACGTCTCCTCGGAAGAGTTCACCAACGACCTGATCAGCGCCATCCGTTCGCACGCCACCCAGGCTTTCCGCGAGAAATACCGGCGTATGGATGTACTCTTGATCGATGACATCCAGTTCATCGCCGGGAAAGAATCCACTCAGGAAGAATTTTTCCACACTTTTAACACCCTGCACGGACAGGACAAACAGATTGTCATTTCCTCCGACCGCCCTCCCAAGGCGATGGTGACCCTGGAAGAGCGGTTGCGCTCGCGTTTCGATTGGGGCCTGACCGTGGATATCCAGCCGCCGGACCTCGAAACCCGCATTGCCATCTTGCGCTCCAAAGCCGAGCGAGCCGGAAAGCAGGTCCCGGGAGATATCCTCGAGACGATTGCACGCCTGGCCCAGTCGAACATTCGTGAGCTGGAAGGCGCCTTAACCCGCGTCCTGGCGTTCTCCGAGCTGAGCGGTTTACCGCTTTCCGGTCAGGTGGTAAACGCCGCATTGGGCGACATGCTGCCGCAGCGCGGCGACATCAACTCCGACCAGGTGGTTAAGGTTGTCGCGAAAACCTTTGGCCTGACACCCGAGCGCCTGCTGGGGCGCGACCGCTCGCACGACGTCGCCTTGCCGCGCCAGGTGGCCATGTACCTGCTGCGGGAAGAAGGCAACATTTCCTTACCCCAGATCGGCGCGGCGATAGGCGGGCGGGACCATACCACCGTGATGTATGCCTGTGAAAAGGTTGCAGACATGCTGGTGCGTGATGACCGGTTCCGCCGCCAATTACTGAACATCCGCGAGCAATTGTATGGCCGGGCTCAATTGAGCGCCTGATGGGTCTACCTGCAGATTGTCTATAAAGAGAATCTCAAGGTCCCCCACAAATCGGTGGTTTCTTCTATAATAGAGGCATGCCCCTGAAAAAGATGGCCAGGTCGTTGCTGGTTGCGCTGCTTCTGTTGCTGACCGCCTCCAGTCCCACCTTCGCCCAGAAAACCGATTCACTGTTCTTTCCCGAGACCGGCCATTGGGTCTCCGGGGATTTTCTGGTGTATTATCAAGCTGCGGCTGATCCATTCCTGGTTTACGGATATCCGCTGACGGATGCGTTTCAGGACCCATTATCGGGGGCGACCGTTCAATATTTTCAACGGGCGCGCTTCGAGCAACATATGGATGCTACCACCGGTCAGCGTATCCAGCTCAGCCCGCTTGGTACCCTGCTCTACCAGCCAGGCCAGCCGGTGAGCATGCCGATCGACAAGAACGCCTGCCGCTACTTCTCCGTTCAAAAACACTACGTCTGCTATGCTTTCCTGGGATTCTTTGACAGTAACGGGGGAGTCGCTCAGTTCGGTAACCCGATCTCGGAAATCGAACAGCAGGATCACCTCTACATCCAATACTTCGAGCGGGCGCGGTTGGAGTGGCGCCCCGAGCTGCCCAGCGGCCAACGCGTGGCTCTGGCGGACCTGGGGCGGCTCTATTTCGAACAGAACGTGGGGGATGTCTCCCTGTTGGAACCCGCGGCCAGCTCTGACTTACCGGCAACCTTGTTGAACCTACATGCGCATGCTTTCGTCGCCAGGGCGGTGGTATCCCCCAATGAAAAACAAACTTTGTTTGTCATCGTTCAAGATCAGTATTTGCGAGCAGTCTCGCAGGCTAACATTGCCGTGACCGTGCATCTTCCTCAAGGGGGGGAGGAACGCTACCGCCTGCCGCTAACCGACCAGGATGGACTGGCCCAATTGCAGTTCGATGTGGGCAAACAACCCAGCAACCGCATCGTCCTCCTGGATGTGGAGGTTACGCGGAGCGGGCTTACTGCCCAGGTGGGAACCTGGTTCAGGATCTGGTGGTAAAGGAACCTGCGAAGCGCTTCTTCAACTCGGCCTTTTCGGGATGTTCGGCCATTACCGCCTGCAAGAACTTGAGTCCCTGGTCCTTTTGCCCTTTGCCCTCCAGGTAGCTCAAGTAGCCCTCCACCTCACTCATCGCGGCGGAATCCTGGCTCATGCGGTAATTCAGATCGACGATGCTCGAGCGAACTTTCGCGTCTCCGGGTTGCATCGTGCGCACTTGTTCGAACACGCGTAAGGCCTGGCGTAAGTCCAGGCGTTGCAGGTCGATATCCGCCATCTTGGTCAGGATATCGACGCTCCACCTGCGATTATCGGCAGAGCTCTGCGCGAGGCGTAGGGCGGTCATGTAAGTATTGCGCGCCGTCTCCAGTTCGGCCTGGCGGTAATAAATGCCGGCCATTTCGATATACGCTTTGACCGCATCGTTGACCTGACCGCTGGCTACCAACTGGGCGATCAGGCGTTTGCGTATCTCGACATCCATCGGCGCCATCTGGATCAACCGGTTGAGTAAGACGCATGCCTGACCGGCTTCACCACGGGCGGAGTAGGTCGTGGCGACGATAGAAAACTTTTCCATTGCTTCGCTGACGCGATCTTCCTTCAGTAGCATCTCGCCAATCTGGATGTGCAACGGGAGATAGGTTGGGGCGTATTGCAATGCAGAGAAAGCCTCCTCCATCGCCGACCGGGTCAGGTTTTGTACCGCCAACCGGCGGATGGTCGCCAGCGACTCCACCACCTGGTTGCTGCGAGTCTGCAATAGTATTTCTGCTACCAGCGCGGGTGGGTCGCCTTCTGGCGGGGTTGGCAACTG
Organism: Anaerolineaceae bacterium; assembly: GCA_028714615.1. The sequence goes on from JAQTMA010000186.1 coordinate 6,165, forward strand.
CAGGCGCACCTGAGACAGATAGTTTTGCCAATCGGGCCGGTAGAGCATAGCAGCCACGTTTTCGCACAGCGAGGTGAGCACGTTCTCATCTTTCTCCTGGAGCTGCGCTTCGATGAGCGGCTCGTACAGTTGGCGGATTTCATCTGCTTGCTCCGTGGGGACCGTGGCGGCATCACCGATCTTGAGCGCTTCCAGGTATTCGACGGCAGCCTCCGGCATGCGCCCCAAGGATTTCAATGTTTGACCTAACAATAGGCGGCTGGCCAGGGCATAGTCGGCGTGCTTGACGGAGGTTTGCAAATCACGCAGACCAACCTCGGGGTGTTCCTGGTGCACGTTGAGCAGGCCCAGGTTGAAATACGCTGCCGGGTGGTTTAAGCCGGCTTCCACCGCTTTGCTTAGCTCGACGGCTGCAATAGCTTCTTTACCCTGGGTTTGTGCGTCAATTGTTGTCCCCAGGTGGCGCAGAATGATGGCGCGCTCCGCCTCTTCAGAGTTCAGCCCATCCGTACCGCGCAGGATCGATCCAGGTTGGCGACGAGTTTTCCGCTTTTGGTCGCCTTCTTCGGCCTGCTCGAAGAGAATATCTGCCAGGGTAATCAGGGCTTTCTGGCGCGCTTCTGCCACCGGGTCTACCCCGGTAGGTTTTCCATCCACCGCTGCTGTGCTGTGTTCCAGCCGGCGAATTTGCGCCATACGCAGCGAACCGGTGCCGCCATGCGCGCGGACCGGGCGTGGCAGGTTCTGCCCGGAAGACAGCAATCCCAGGTACTTGTGCGCGTTAGAACTGTCCGGCATAATCTGTAACGCATATTGAATCGCCTGGACTGCCTTTTCGGCATCTCCGCCATGCTGAACGATGCTGGCCACCACCAGGTATTCCTCCACCGCTTCCGCCAGCCGGCCGAGGCGCTCGTAGGTCACCGCCAGACGCGTGTGCGCCACCAGGTGGTCGGCGTTGAAACGGGTCACTCGCACCCAGTTGTCGATAGCCCGCTCCACTTCGTGGTTTTTAAGGTAGAGATCGGCTGCTTGCATGGAGGCGGTGATGGCATCGCTCAATCGCCCTACCCGTTCGCAGATCTGGGCTGATTTTTCTAAGGGGAGGGGGTCATTGGGCGCCGCAGCGGCTGCCCGGCGGTAGCAGGCCAGGGCTTCATCGTACCGTTGCAGTTCCAGCAAAGCGAGGCCGAGGCTGGAGAGCGCGTTGGGATGCCCGGGTAGTTCTTCCAGGGCGTGCTGGTAATGCACGACCGCTTGATCCCAGAGCTGGTCCCAGGCGGCGGAATGCCCCTGGTTCATGGCCTGTTGAAATCGATCCTGGCTTCCGGTCATCGTATATGCATCCTTAAGAAGGTCGAGTGAGGGGTTCTAATGCTCCCCAGTTGCAACCAAAACGCGCATCCGTGGTCAACGGGATACTTAGCGGAAAGGCCGTTTCCATCACCTGTTGCACGATTCGGGCCGTTTCTGTGAGCTCGTCACGGCGGCATTCCAGCACCAGCTCATCGTGCACCTGCAACAACATCTTGCCAGTCAGTCCGTTTTCTTCCAATGCCTTGGGAACCCGTTGCATGGCGATCTTCATGATATCCGCAGCAGTGCCCTGGATAGGAGCGTTGATGGCTTCGCGTTCCTCGCGGTTGCGCACGTTGGGATTGGTCTGGTGCTTCAACCCGGGGAAATACCGCCGGCGCCCGAACAGTGTTTCGACATAGCCCTGGTCGGCAGCCTGGCGGCGTATCGAATCCAGGTAGCGTTTGACGCCCGGGAACTGGCGGAAGTATGCCTTGCTGAATTCTTCCGCCTCTGCCAGGGTCAAATCGGTGGCGCGGCTGAGACCAAAGGAGCTCATGCCGTAAATCAAACCGAAGTTGATGCTCTTCGCCTTGCGACGTTGGTCTTTAGTAACCA
>JAQTMA010000187.1 GCA_028714615.1 Anaerolineaceae bacterium
AGCCGAGCCCGTTCTTTTCGACAGAATCGACGACGCATACAATTGTTGTGCGTATAAACCCAGGCGGGAGGCTATCGTCGAAGCGTACCGCGAGAAAACTATCGCTAAGATTCTCGCCGAACAGTATTTTATCCTTCCGCTCTATCTGTACGACCATAGCGCCATAACCATGAGCGCCAGTCCGTTTTCCTGCCCTTGGGATAGCGGCCAGGTTGGCTTCATCTATTGCACCAGGGGTAGATTCCAACAGGGAGGTTATCACGGTGGGGCAACTGTGGAAGATAGCGGTCATCCAACTTCTATACGAAGTGGGGACCGGCCGCGACCGTTGGGAACTTGTCAGTCGGCTTATTAACGAAGCCGATGACGCGCAGCAATGCGCGCGGGATTTGGGAATAATTCCCCAGGAGACGGAACTCGGCCAGCTTACAGAACTTGAGAGGGTCGGCTTGGGCGGTTTGCTGGATGCGGCGGCCTGTGCACCCAAGTCCCTCCTGCGAACATTGGGTCCGCAATAAATTGGAGTAATTAAACAAGCAGCTCTGCTAACAAGGGATATGGCGGCGGCTCAGACGGAAGGCTGCAAGAATTGCACTCGCCAAGCGGACGGGTTATTGCGGGAAAAAGGGATGGGCCTACAAAAGCTGTATAACCCTGAATTCAAGATCAACTGAGGAACCTATGACAACCTACGACAACATCATCGAATTGATAAAGGCCGGGAGCCCCGAGGCCAAAGACCTGATACGCCAGGCCATCCTACGGGAGCACCTCATGAAAGCGGATCGCTACCGTCTCCTATTGGCTAAAATCCAGGAGGCTTACAACATTGGCAGGTGCGTTGAAGGCGGAGGGGTGGACGTGACCGCCGCCATGCTGTCAAGTGTAAGGGGTTATAGGACGGTACAAGTAGTCTTGGGTATTAGTGACCTTTCCGACGAACCCGTGGGCCTATCTCAGGCCCTTGATTCCGAATTGGAAGAGAAAAGAGTGTAATAGGATACAACCATGAATATTACTGGAAATAATTTACAGTTGGTTAGGGATGCGCTTGATTTGGCAGATAAAGAGCTTCACAATAAGATATTCACATGTCCGGATGTGTTTTATTATGCTGCCGACATTGACGATATTGAAGCGGATCGGCTTAAACTTAAACGGTTGCTTTCCCGTGTTGATAAAGCCATAGCTAAGGAAAACAAAGACCATGAATAATTCTTGGACTCTCGCCCGGCTTGCCTTCGGGCATGCCTATCTCGTTACAGGTGCCGCCAGCATGGCGGCAGTCTTCCGCAACCCCAACAAGGCGGCGGCCATATCAACCCAACTCGGGCAGGCAGGCATTCGGCATTCGCTGAATGGATGCTGCATTGCCATTTTACTACAGTAGGAGAAACAAAATGTTAAGACAAGGCGATGTGTTTTTAATCTCAGTCGGCGCCAATCCCGTTACGGAAAAAGCGCCATTGGAAAATGGCCGAATCATTCTGGCGCACGGCGAAGTCACGGGCCATGCCCATGCAATCGCGGACGCTCGGAAAGCGATCAAATTCGAGGCAGCGGGACAGACTTTTCTGGAAGTATTGGAGTCTGTCGAACTCGTTCACGAGGAGCACGCCGAAGTGCGGATTCCGCCTGGTATCTACCGGGTGCTGATACAAACCGAATATACACCGGAGGAACTTAGAAATGTCCAAGACTAAAATCGTTCGCCGCCCGAATCGGTTGGAAGGCCCGCTTACGCCGGATGAAGAACTTCGTTTGAAGGCTCATACGGATTTGTGGATCGCCAGAATTTTGCGGACGGACCCAATTGAGCCCGACAAAATCATCCCAGCGATCTATCGGCTTTATGAAGTCGCCGGACTAAAGCGCCCCCAAGTTGTGATTGTACCATCGCCCATGGTGATGGCCTTCGCAGGTGGCGCATCAGCCTGGATTTGGTATTGCCGAAAGCATGGGCTATCGCCAACCACCGAGACCGCCACCAGGGCCACCGTCGAGACCGCCACCAGGGCCGCCACCGATGCCGCCACCTGGGCCGCCACCTGGGCCGCCACCGATGCCGCCACTAGGGACGCCACTCAGGGCGCCGCCAACGGAGTTACATCTGCCCTTGTCGGGTCAGCAGGGCTAGACTGCGCCAAGCGATTTACGGAAGTATATCAAGGTGGAAACTTGTGGGGGCATTACGATTCAGTTCTGACTGCGTTTCGCGATGTGCTGGGCCTTCGATTACCGGAATATGAAAAATATGAAGCGTGGGAAGCCTGTGCGATCCATGGCGGGTTTAGATGGATGCACGAGGAATTTTGCATCGTCTCGGATTTTCCGGTTCATATAAAGCAGGATGCGAGTCATAGGCCGCATTGTGACGATGGACCTTCCCATTTATGGCGGGATGGCTGGTCGTTATGGTATATTCATGGGGTAGCAGTGACGGAACAGATTGTCATGCATCCGGAAGCGTTGACAGTAGCCCAAATTCAAGAAGAGCAAAATGCGGAAGTCCGGCGGGTTATGCTGGATCGTTTTGGAATCCAGCGGTTTATGCGGGAATCCGGGGCGAAAACAGTTTGCGAATATCCAGAAAGCCACCCGCTGAAAGGCTTAAGAACCGCCCGTCTCCTTCGCATGGATTTGCCGGATGATGAGCCCATCCTCATGCTGGATATGCTCAATTCCACGCCGGAACCAGACGGCGCATCAAAGCGGTATATGATCCGAATCGACCCCAATGCCTACGGCGGCAGAGCGGCCGAAGATTGCCTCGCGGCCATGGCCAGCACCTATCGGCTGCCCGATGGAAGCCTGGCGATTGCAACGCCGGAAGAATATAAGCCGACCCAGGAGACCTAGAATGGAACCTTTAGCCACGCTGCTTATATTTTTCTGCTGGGTTGTGCCCAGCTTTTTAGTGGTTTATTTTTCGGAGAAACAGAAATGCAAAACATCTGGGGTGAACAAACAACTAAAGAAGCCGCGCGACAATTAGGACTTGACGAGAGCTACACGATTGTGATGATGTCAATGGAGATTGAATATGTTGAAGATGCCAGATCAGTAATTGACGAATTTGAAGAGGATGGTTTTTGCTGTGCAAAAGATGTGGTGGAAGCCATCGAAGACCGCATAATTAGTGTTCAATTGCCAAAAGGTCTGGTATTAGTTGGAATGGCGCCTCGTGGAGAGGCTGCGCCACGTACCTATGGGATAATAAATTTACGGTCTGCTTAACAGAAAGGGCGCCCGAAAGCGCCCTTTTCCGATTGGTCAAGCCGCGATGGCGAAGTCTTCCAGCGCCCGGCCTTCCTCGTCGATGGCCTTGCGCAGCCACTTCGGCTTAACCCCCCGGCCCGTCCAGACTAAATTAGCATCGCCAGGATGGCGGTACTTGACCGGAACCTTGGTGCCGGCGGTGGAGGACGAACGGCGGGGTTTCTTTTCCACCTCGCCTGCGCTGGACAAGGTAACTTCCAGGCCAACGCTGGCCGCCAAGGCTTTGATCTTCTCGACAATCTCGCCGCGCTGGGCGGTCTGCTTTTCCTTCAATACCTCGGCGGCGGTAGCGGCCAGTGCGGCAACTTCTTCCAGGGACAACTCGTGCAGTTGCAGTTTTTCACTTTCGCTGATTGCGACCATAGTCACGCTCCATAAACGTTAAGGTTTCATAAATACAATGTGGCGGAAGTAATCCTAAGCCCAGTCTTGAAGTATTGTCAATCCCTATCCGATAATTTTCCCAAGAATCGTTCCGTCAACATGGCTTCGGCCTGTTTGGTAGACATATCGATCTTTCCCCAAGCTGGCCCTTTCACCTTGGAATCGGTATGGATGTAGCCCAGCTTTACCCAGCCCAATTGCGACAGCACGCGATTGACACCCACATCATCGATAATAACGCCTTCTCCCGCAGCCACCTCGCGAAGGAACGTCGATAGCAACAAATCGGATTGGACGGCCCAATTCGCGGAACGCTCGATCAAAACTTGAATCGCTTCAAGCTTATCGTCGGAAGTCATTCGCGTCATTTTCTGTTTGCTCTCGGTCATCGGAGCATAAGCATTGACCTTGAATTCCGGGTGCCATGGGACAGTTTTGAGCCAGCGGATCATGCCGCCCACCCCACCTTCCTTCATCACGCCGAACAACTTGTCGAAATAGCTGGGATCGTTCACACGCATACTTTGTAGAGGGAACACCGACCAGATCACGAAGTAGCGGCGGTCTGTTTTTTCGAGGGGTACGCAGTCCCGATAGTTTGAAAACAACATCCAATTCGTGAAGTTCAAAATGTTGGTTTGGTCCTTGCCTTTATAAGTGACGGAGATCACGTCATCCGTGATGATGGGTTTCAAAGCGTTCACAATGTCGTAGCGGTTGTGCCCATGCATTTTCAATTCGTTGATAATGCCGATCTGGCTGCCCCCGACGAATGAGTTGAACCCGCTATCGGCGGCCGCCTTGATGGCGGTGTTGTCGACAACCTTCACATTGCGATAGCCGATGGCGTAGCGGAACAACTCGACGAAGAAGGACTTGCCGTCGCCTTGGTCGCCGACGATGAGCGGCGCCCACCGGACTTTTTTTCCGGGCTTGGTGATGAAGAGTCTGAGGCAATTGGCGAGGATATTGGCCTCTCGGTTCCAGCCCCCGCATATCAGGCACAGGTGTTTTTGCAGCAGGCCGGCGGCCAGATCATCTAGCGGATCGTCCAGGTCTTCAGGGACAGGGTGGTACTCCCGGTCGGACCAGGTATTGATGTACTTGTTGCCGTCGCGAACCAGGAAGTGGCCCGCGCCTGGCCAGTAGATGGTTTCATCGGCATGCGGGATGATACGCAGGGAATGACACCAGGAGGAAGCCGTTGGGAAGCCGGAAGCTTGGGCGGCCTGCGCGAAGAGTCCATCGAAGCCTTCCTTTTTGAATTCATTGCCGTTCGTGATGTTGATGAAACGGTCGCTCTTGGCGGACCAGGCCCAGCCTTTGAAGATGGGCGGCGTTCGGGTAGGATAGTCCCAGTGGATGAAGTCCTCGTCAGAAGTCGACGCCAAGGCGGAAGTCCCCGAACGTTTGCTCTTCTTGGTGAGGAGCTTGATGACCTGGCTTCGTGTGGCAGCTTTCTCGTCCCTCAGCAGCTTCAATTGCGCTACTACGGCATCGGCAGCCTGGTTGACAAGGGCTACGTTGTCGCCGATGAGGTAGCGGTTCTGATCGATGATGGAGCCAAGAAGCTGAACTGAATTTTTTGCACCCTCGATCCGCTGCCGGAACGTATCGAAATTATCATGCTCCTGCGTGCGCCCTATTGCAGCCCGATATTCGGCGTTGATGGATTGCCAGGTCACTATGTTGGGCTTGACATCCCGCATGGTCGACCATTGATATTCACATTCCGATTCGTTGACCCATTCCGGCCAACGCCTGGACCATTCGATCCACAGGTCCAAAGCTTCAGGCGAAGCGTCAAATTCGTGATGTAAGGCAAATCCAACCCGCATCCATCGGTCGCGCGGCCAGGGGTCCAAGGCTTTCAGGATTTCGGCGGCCGCCTGCAAGTCGATGCCCGAGGAAGGCATGGGAAGGGCCAGGTTATTTCGCCCCGTCGGCGATGGCGAGGTCGCCTTGGCGTAAAGGCTGATGCCGGGCTGCGCCCGCATCCAAGTTTCCCACCGACGGATGAATTCGCGGATTTTATCCTGGGTGACAACCGTCAGGTCGCCGGGTGAGGTGTGGGCAAGGCCCCCATAAAAATCGAGCCATTCGAATTCTTTGGCGGTGACCGGATGGATGCCGTAGAGAATGGCCTGCTGGCCTAGGCCCAACGTTTCGATTTGGAAGAATAAATCCTTTTCCTTGAACGGTTCGGAAACCCGGTCGCGGGTCTGTCTTTTGAGGAATTGGGGGTGTTGGTATTTGGCGGAAGTGAGTTTAGGCCAATCGGCCTCGCTCGCGCGGTAGAAAAGAGCTTGTTTGGGGGGTTGTCCGATGCGCTGCGGCGCGAACCCCAGGATTTCGAAAGCCAGCCGCTCAGCTTCCTTGAGGCCTGGCTCCCACATGCAGTCGATGTCAATCACGACAATGGGGTTCGGCCCCCGGCCTGTCAGAAGGCCGACACCCGCCCCGTTATATTTGGGAAGCTCGGCTTCGGATAAGGGGTTATTCTGCCACCCCTCGCCGATTGGATTCTTAGCGCCCGAATGGATTGCACATATGTCGAAGCCCGCTCTGATCAGTAATGGGCCATAGGTTTGCAGGGCTGACATGGCAGTTATTCATCATCCGGCTGTTTCTTTCTCCAAATCTGATGCACGCAAAAGCAAATCCCTGCCAGTAAAACCAAATAGATAATGCCATCGTCATTCATGACAACCTCCGTTAATTATTATCTTTTAACCAATGCGGACATTCCGAGCAAGCCTTGCAGATACATCCCCGGCTGAGCAAAGGCACCGTCGGATCGAGGCGGGCCATGTCGGCGATGGCGGATTCGATACGCGCGGCCCGCGCCGCCGAGGCTCCGCGATGACTCGACTTCGAAGGGTCCTGCGCAAGCATGTAGATCGAGGAACGGACGCTGCTGGCACCCCCCAGTCGGTCGAACAAAGCGGCCCGCCGTTCAGCGGAAGCTCCGTCAAGCCATTCTTTTAATGATTTTGCTGCCATGAATATCGCCTCTGAGATTTGTTCCCGAATGGTAGCAAACTGAAGGCAAGAAAAACAAGCAGGGTTTCAGTTGACAACATAAAAAAATTCCGCTATGGTAGCCCACGTCCGTTTGATCACAACAACAGGAGAAGAGAATGTCGTTTCAGCAGCATGTTGATTCTGCAATACAAGCCCTTTTGGCCGAGGCCGGCCAACCGCCTTATAATTCCGAACAGCTTTGGACCCTGGCCAACCGGCTAGATCACCTAAGCTGGGCCAAATACGAGCCGCCCACCGAGGAAACTGAAGCCGCGCCGGCACAAGTGAATGATGGGGCCGCCCCCACCACCAAGCGCACCCGCCGCACGAAGGAACAGATCGCCGCCGATGAGGCAGCCGCGCAAGCTCAGTCTGCCCCGGCCCCCGTCGCTCCGGCCGCCCCAGCCCCCGTCGCCCCGGCCCCCGTCGCCCCGGCCCCAACCCCAACCCAAGCAGGCGGCCAAACCCCTGGTGAGCAGCTCCTCTTCCGATTCCCGAATCTGGCCTCCCTCACGGCCCCACAGGATGCTCAGCAGGTCAAGATTGATCACAAGGCAGCCTTCGACATCGTGCAGGAACACGCCAAAACAGCGGTATCAGCCCAGTTCGCAAAGGGCAATGCCCACGGCAACCCCCTTGCGAAAGCCGCCGCCAGGGCGTGCGGCGGTGACAAAATCGCCACGGTGCCGCCCGCCCGCTGGGGTGCATTGATCAACTACTATGTCGCCATCGAGCGGGCGGATTTGACCGGCGTGGCCGCCACGGACGAGGCCGGCTATGACCATATCCTTCATACCCTCGTCAAAGCCCCGGAAGAGCTGTAGCCGTGGATGCCCTGGCCTTCCGCCCATCGGGCAGCACAACGTGGATGTTCTGCCCTGGCAGTCCAACGCTGTCAAAGGATACGCCGGATTCGCCCAGTGAATGGGCGGAGGCCGGCAGCCGGCAGCATCGCCTTGCCGAGATTTACCTGACGGGATTTGTTCGGGGGGATTCATACTACACCCCTGAAATCGTCCAAGAAAAGGATAATTTGCAAGCTTCGATGCGACGGGAGGATTTCGCGTCCGTTATCAATTACATACGACGGACGCAATCACTCGTGGAACCCGGCGACACCCTGCTTATCGAGCAAAAGGTGGGCATCTCAAGAACCCTTGGCGTTCCGGGCGCCGGGGGAACCCTGGATTTCGGTATCGTTCGGGCAGACGGTAGGGCCATTCAAATCGTGGATCGGAAGTTCCCTTGGGGAAAACCGGTCTACGCCGCCGGAGAAGGCGATGACATGCCCAACCGCAT
>JAQTMA010000188.1:0-1566 GCA_028714615.1 Anaerolineaceae bacterium
TCCAATGCATGCCATCCGGAGAAGTAGCATACCCCACCTGGCAAAGGTCACTGGTTGGAGTACATCCGGAATACCACATGTGATACTCCGCGCCATCGTACACCACTCTGGGATTGTAAGCGGTGTTATCCCAGCCGCCGCTGCCACTGGGGATGACCGGATTGCCGGCGTACTTTGTCCAGAGGATGCCGTCCGGCGAGGTGGCGTAGCCGATGCCGCCGCTCAAGCCGCCGCGGTACCACATGTGGTACAGGCTGCCCACTTTGACCACGTTGGGTGCACCCACATAGGAAGCATCCCAACTACTTGCCGCGCCAATGGGAAGCACCGGGTTTCCAGCATACCTCGTCCAGGTGATGCCATCCGGCGATGTGGCGTAACCCACCCGTCCCACGATGCTCGCATCTACGCCGGTGAACCACATCTTATAGGTGCTACCCTCTTTAATCACCGTCGGGAAGCTGACGCCTTTTTCGTCCCAAGCGCCACCCGGCCCGGGGGTCAGCACCGGAGCGGCGCCCTGTCGCGCCCAGACCAGGCCATCGGGCGATGTGGCGTAGCCGATTTTTCGAGAAGCGCTGGTCGCACTTGAACCGGCGTACCACATTTTGTAGGTCGTTCCATCCAGCAGCACGCTCGGCGAAAAGGTGAATTGATCATCCCACGCCCCGGACGAGCCGGTATTCAGCACCGGATTGCCGGCCAACTTGACCCACGCGCCAGGCAAGAAAGGGTCCGCCGGCGATGCCTGCGCCTGGGTTGACATCCACCCGCTTGCTATCCATACAATCATGGCCAGGGTGGCGACACACAAATGAGGAAACAGGTGGAGATTACGCTTCTTGATCATGGGGCTTTTCTCCTAATGAATTACAAATGGCAGAAAAATAGTGGAGCCTGCTTCATACGCGCCGATGTCACAGTGCGCGCCTTGCGGACGGGTGACTCCATTTTGCGAGGTGTTCTTCACGGGCGCTGCCGCGCAGATGAGGTCATCGCCTGCATCCATCGCAGGCGAGCCAGCGTTGAGTGGGAAGTAAGCCGGCGAACCGGTCAGGCTTCCCAGGTTTGGATCGCTGGTGATGGTTGCAACGCTGTTACAGGTGGAAGTCGTCTCAATGATGTTGTGGTCGCCGGCCAGGATAGGAGAGCCAGCAACATCATTAAAACAATCGCCGCCCGCGACGCTGTTGGCGATAATTGTGTTCCGAATGGTGGTCGAAGGCGATGGATGTTCTGCATCAGCCCAGGCAGACACTCCTCCGCCCACTGTAGCGCTATTGCCCGAGAAGGTGCTGTTGAGGATGGTGACCAGGCCTCCGCCTTCGTTTGACAACCCGCCGCCATAACCGGTGGTAGTGCTATTGTTCGAGACGGTGCTGTTGGTCAGGTTGAGCGCGCAACTATGGCAAACCAGTCCCCCACCTCCCGCTGTGGCCTGGTTACCGGTGATGGCGCTTTCGGAAATGGTCGGCATTGCCAGGCTCCATACCCCACCTCCCGTTTGCCCGGCCTGATTATCCGCCACCGTGCTGCGAATCATGATCAGCCCGCCGCTTTTGTCAT
>JAQTMA010000188.1:1666-7979 GCA_028714615.1 Anaerolineaceae bacterium
CGGATCGATCCGTTTTGGATGGACACCCGCTCGACCAGCAGATCGCCGCTAGACCGGATTCCACAGCCGTTGAGATCGAGGTCTTGAATGGAAATCCGTTCAAGCGCCCCGGCCTCGATGGCTGCTTCACCGCTTTCCCAAAGGCAGGCCACCTTTAAGGTTGTGGGATTGGCTGTTTTGTTGGATTCTTCCCAGTTGGTGGAGGTATATCCACCGCGCAGGGTAAGGCCAATCTGAATCTCAGCAATGGGCGTATCCGGGATGCTATATTCACCGGCAGCCAGGCGCACCTCATTCCCGGATGTTGATCGATCCACCGCATACTGGATAGTGCGACAGGGCTGGCGATTGTTGGTACAATCCCCGCTGTCACTTCCTCCCGGGGATACATAACGAATCGTATTTGTCTGCCCGGCGGCTTCTCTTAAACCGAATACCATGAATCCCGCGAATGTCGTCGCGCTCGCCTGGCTCGGGCTGTTGAGCAGTATTGCGATTAAAAAGAATAAGCCTAGTTTGACCCTCATCTCCTCACTCCTCGCCTATCCGGTTTCTGCAACTTCTGCGTAGAAGTACCGGCATACGCCCATCACCACACAGCCGTTCCCGCGTATACGTGGCGACGCAGGAATGCAAGACAACCGTTTTGAAAGATCGCGTCGCATCTTCACTGCGATGACTGTATCAAAACGGTTTGCCAAACCATTGCCAAAATCGAGGAGGTCGGTGGGTTTATACGAAGAAAGGCCGGTGAGAGAGACAGAACTGTTCTCACCGGCCTTTCAACTATACCTCATCTTCTGCCCTTTACCAGAAGGGGTGCTCCCGCATCGGCATCAGCTTCGGTGGGATCATGTTCAATCCTTGTAGAAGCAGTCCCCACACAATCGAAGTGACCAGCGTGAGGAGGAACAGTCCCCCCCACGCCAGGAGATACTTGAACCATCCGTCACGCACCGCGGTGAAGCTGTCGCGTACCAGAAAGAAGGCCAAAGCCATGGTCGAACCGTAAGCAACGGCGACGAACAGCCAGAGCCCTACCCCTAACGGAAACTGGGCCAAACCAGCCAGGAATACTTTCCCCTGTTGCTCAAGCAGGACGCCATACAACCCGGTGGTGAGGAATACTTGCAATACGGTGAAGTGGTACCTGCGCAGGATGAGCCACCAGGTGAGCCACCAGGCTGCATAGATGCCGATGCTGATCATCAAATCGGGAATCAATTGTGGGTGGAGCAGGATAGGGGCTGGCGCATTTTTTAGATAGTTATCCAGCCATGCGCCGGTTTCCAAAATCGTCGTCGAAAGCATTGTCGCGAGTAGCAACCGCACCGCCGGCGTACCGATCTGGGGCAGACGCCAGCCGCACAAGTATGTCAATACAAAGAGAGGGTACGGCAGCAACACAGGCGAGTTGATACTGCCCAATAATACTATCACCCCGCTGAAGGCAAAAAGCGCTTTCAGTTTCTTTGACATACTCTCGCTACGGGTCGGGGACGATTGCATCGATAGGGCTGAATGCGCCTTTCACGTGGTTGTTCTAGATGCTTGATGGATTATACCTTGGTTTAACTTCCAACCGTGGAAAATCAATAAAGAACCTGCGGTCAGACAATAGATCTTGACCGCAATTTCGATCATTTCATCCGGGGTGAGATGAAAAAGCAAGCCCGTGTTGACGCCATAGGTAAACGCGTATAGACCGAGAAATATCAGGCTTGCTCCGGTGAGCGGCGCTGACAGGGCAACGAGTGGATGCCCTTTCGTAGCGAATATGGCAGACAGAATGGCGCATACAAATATCCAACTATCTGCAATGGGGAAGGATAAAAACCAGGTTTTGTAACCCGGCACGAGTTCTTCGACCGGGAATATGCCTGTAAAGACGCTGGCCCAATACAGAATACCGGCTAACGCGGTAAATACCGAAAGCCCAATAACAATATTCTTCGAGTTCATCAAAGTTCTCCTTCTAATGTGCAGTTGTTTTTAATGACAGGTTGATCACGAAGACACCGCAAATAATCAGAAAAATACCGAGACCCCGCATCCAATCGATCGGCTCACGCCACAAGACCGCCCCTATGATCACGGTGAGCACGATGCCAACACCCGACCAGATCGCATAAGCCAGGCCAATCGGGATCACTTTTAAGCTGATCGACAATAGATAAAAAGATGCGCCGTATCCGAGTGCTACGAAGATACTGGGGACCAGTTTGGTAAAGCCGTGCGCATATTTTAGCGCAGTGGTGGCGAAAACTTCACTGAGAATGGCTACGACAAAGATGACTGCGGTTTTCATCTCAGTCTGCCTTTTTCACCATTAAAAGTAACCGGTGCAACATCTTCTCGCGCATTGCGGGGGAGGGGGGGGCAAAAACCAACAAGTCAGAAATCCACAGGCCGTCCAGCGCCAGGCGGATGAGGGTTCCAATTTCCGGGGATGGGGCGGCAGCCGCGGCTCGATCCTGCCATTCGAGATAGCGCGCCTGTAAAGGCTTAAGCAAGTCGGGGTTATTAGCAATCGCGGCAGACAGGGCGCAAGAAATGCGATCTCTCTCGGGATTGGTTTCAAAGGACACGCGAATATACGCCGTCAGGTAATCTCCAGCGCTGTTCGACAACTCCTTCTCGATGGCAGCATCAACCCCGCCAATCAGGCGACTCACCATTCCTTCGATCAGTTTCTTCTTTGATGGATAGTGATAAAGCAGGCCGCCTTTGCTGATGCCTGCTGCCTGCGCCACGGCATCCAGGGTAAGCGCTTCCGCGCCCTTCTCCAGAATGACCCGGCTGGCGGCATTCAGAATTGCAATCTGTGTGGCCGAGGAGATGTCTTTTTGTCTCATAACAAACAGTATACCGTCCGGACGGTATACTGTCAAGGGGTTGATTTTTTACCCAGATGCGGGTGTTACTGGATAATCGCGGATTTCAGTGCTGGAAAGGCTGTTGTAACTCATGGATGCCATCACAAAGCCTTCTGGCACATACAGCATTTTCTATTGTGTGTTTAGGGCCAGGTTTTTCCCAAGAGCAAGTTTCGTGATTTGTGATCCGCAACCAGGAGGATCAGTTCACTTTCATCGAGGCTGCTGTTCCACATTTTATGGATCCATGCCTCGCGTGCTCCCTTCGGCGCTTCAAGACCTCCGTTATGGAGCGGATACCAGGCCACATGGGTTGCAAGGACATGGGCGATGATCATCTCCTTATTGCTCAGGGAAGCCCCACCCACATCCCTTTCCTCGTTCCGGTGAAAGATTCGACTCAACCATCCCATGGCTATTCCTTTCGACAGTCTATTGATGAGCGCCCAACGGCTGACTTATGGTTTCACTTCAATCCCAAAACAATCAGATCGCAGGTACCTCCGCTACCCGAGAAGACTACCAAACCGTCATTGACTGCTACCCCTGTGGATGCATCTCCCTCCGTCCCCAATGGGTAGCGGAAGAGTTGGCTACCATTTGCTTGATCCAGCGCATACATATTGGTATCGGAAATGTAGTAAAGGATGCCGTTGGCGATGGTCGGCGTGAAAACACTCTTGATGCTTTTGTGATTCCATACGATCTTCCCAGTATTGGCTTCCAAAGCCAGCAATCCGTCATCCGTGGGAAGATAGACCAGATCTTTCTGCGTGTCACAGGCCAGGCGTCCGCTCTGACCCGGCACATTGATTTGCCAGGTAATCCCGGGTTGATCCAGGGTGTGTGCAACCAGGAGCGTGGCTTTTCTGGAGCTGTCTTGATAGGTTTCAAGCAAATGGCTATTACATATTCCATACCAACCCACTTCCCAGCTCAGATTCAACTCTTTGGGAATGTCGTATTGCAGGTCAAGCGCTTGAGTGGTTGGGTCCACCCTGACCATGTGCAGTCGTTTGGAATGCTCGATGGGGACGGCTGCCGGAACGTAGAGTTTATCGGCCATTAATGGTACGAACGATCCAACAAAGGTCATCTTTTCTTGTTCTTGCCTTTTATCGCCCAAGAACCATTTGATCTCACCTGTGCTCCGCTCTAAAGCATACAGGCGGCCATCCCCAAACATATCCTCGATGATATAAACAAGGCCGTTCTTTTCGTCGACCGTCACCTGGGCTTCATTGTTGAAACCGGTTTTAAATTGCGTAGGGGCTTCCCAGATCTTTTGGCCGGTTTCCGCATTCACTGCATACAATTTGGCCGAAGCATCTGGCGTGACGTACAAGTAATAAATGATCCCGTCCGTAGAAACGACCGGGGGCGGCGCCCAACCATAGGCGTGCTCCCCAAAATGCCAGGACATATTACCGGTAAAGGGATCCCCCGATTCGAGCTGGCCGCCGGCATAGGTGATGATGATGCGGCCATGGTAAAGTGCAGGGGTGCCACCGTAGACGGAAAATACTGCATCATTGCAACCTAAGCCCCCAACTTGCTGCAGGCTGGCGACATTCTCCCTGGTAATGCGCGTCTCGTTCGGATTATATGAGGAGAACTGGCAATCCACCCCAAAATGCAGCCAGTTGTTTTGCCATTCCAGTGGATGGGGTGCAGCCGTTATCTGATTGGGGGTTGTTTGAATGGGCTCACTTGTTGCTGGATTGATCGCATCAGTTGGGAAGGGTTCGGTGGCAGAAGGGAGTTTGGTGTTGACCGCTTCTGGAGTTCCGAAGGAAGGCGTCAGCCGGCATGCCAGAGAAATACCCAATCCCACCATCAAAAACAGGAAGAAGCGCTGTGTTACCCTGGTTTTGGGATGGTCCGTAAACATATATTCTCCTTCACGATGCTTTGAAAACAGTGCCTTCTACGGCTTTCACAACATCATCTTTCGACACTTTGAAGCCTGAAGCTTCGAGAAAAGCGAGGAAGCAATCAGTACCTGATCCACTGTAACCGAATTTAAAAATGAAGTCGCTCGGCACTTCAAAGGTACCGTCACTAAAGACCAAAACGATTTTCCAGGGTGACTTCGATTCGCAACGTGCTTCACGCAATTCACCAAACCGTCTCGCAAGATCAGATGCAGCCTTGCGACCTTCTTCTTCATAGGCCATGGTTATCTCCTAAACTGACTTTTCGCTAAAATAATTTTGACCTTCATGGATTATCCTCCAGCATACGGATCAAGCAAACCCCGTACATTTTCGAAATGCCGGCCTGTAAATCAGTCAACGAGGCGCCATGGCAGATGCCCGTCACCATGAATTCAGTTTGTTACATGCGACTTCCCGAAGGGATATGCAATTTGCTTGCGGGTGACGAAATAGGTTATGATGCCGATAATCAAACCGGTCGTGACACTGATCGAATATCCTGGGACATTAATGTTATTCAAAAAAATACCGAAGGTGTTTGCGGCCAATATTACATATAAGCCGATATGGTTTTTGTAATATAGCAAGAAATACCCTACAACGGTTGCAGCCGAAAGCAACATCACCATGACGACGATACCGGCCAATCTGGAGTTCGTGAGGTTGTTCATTGGGGCACAGGTCGCGGCCAGATTACCTACGATCCAGAAAATGATCCAAGCCTTCGCGAAGCCGGCGACCGTCTTCTTCCGCTGATCAGGGACAGGCAACGGTTTACCCTCTTGAGCAGATGAAGAATCAGAGAAGGGTGGGGTCGATAGATCTTGACTCGACGAGGTTTCGCTTTTTATTTCCATGGCGCCTCTCCAATCATTGGGTGTATCGTAGATGCAAATCGCATAAAACCGGGAATACTGCTGCAGCCCGCCTTCCCTTTCTTATACATGGGCGCCGCGCTTCCTGACTACCTGAATTACTATTTCTTCTTTTTGCGAAAGAAAGAAAAATACACAATGAAAGCGACTGCACCAATTCCGAAAATACCACTGCAAAGCTGGACCATTGCATCGGCTCGAGCAAAAGTGTTCTCCATTGGATCCTCCTTAAGAAGCTTGTCTGGGAGTGATGGCTAATTTTGAAATTTTCAGTCGAAAAGGGTAAAAAACCTGAGGGGATCCTCCAGGTGGTCGAGGAGTTAACGAAATTTTACAAACGAGGCGTTAAGTAATCGTGAATTTACCCACACTCAAAAAAACCAATCTATAGAATCACCACTTCACGTTTTCTTCACACAACTACCGGTATGATTAATCCAACTCAATCTCAGAAAGACGAGGAGAGGTAATCAAATGGACAATTCTTTGGCCGCACTTATCTCAGATCTACAGACCAAATCCTCCCTAAGTTTTCAGGGAGAACGGTTGCCAGAAGAGCAAACTGTCGTAAAGATAGGAGAAAATGGCAGCCCTGAAGCAATCCCTCACCTGGAAGAAGCGCTTC
>JAQTMA010000189.1 GCA_028714615.1 Anaerolineaceae bacterium
TACCGGGCGATGGAAGCGGGGCTCAAGACGGTTGCTCAGAACAACCCGAAGCCGTGGATGACGACCTCCAAGATCAACCCCAGCAGGTACCACAAGCCGAAACGACGGTTGTGAACGAAAGCCATGGATACAAACCAAAGCGGCCAGGCTTCCGCCGGATAATCGACCGGGCGAGCTTCCGGTTTCGGCTGGCGGAACATCTTGATTACCATCGGAGCGAGGGTGAGCGCCAGCAGAACGATCAGCATGATGGGGGAGAAAAAGTGGATGGCTACCAGGTAAATGACCGACAGGTATTGCAGCGCCATCATCGACAATACGGCAGCCCGCCCGGCTTTCTCGCCGATCACGACCGGCAAGGTATGGATACCCTTGGCGCGGTCCGCCAGGTATTTGTCGATGTGTTTGCCGAAAATGACGGTGGTCACACCCAACGCATACGGCAGGCTGGCGACAACTACATTCCAATCCCACAGCCCGGTCACCACGAAATAACCGCCCCCAATCATCAAGGGACCCCAGACAATCAAGACCGATAACTCACCCAGGGCAACATACTTGAGCGGCCAGGTGTAGAAAAGCACGAAAAACGCCCCAAGCCCCAGGAGCAGCAAGGTCAACGGTCCACGTACCGCCACCAGGTAAGCCCCGGCCGCTAACGCCACCGCCCCGGTGACGCCGGCGTACAGAAGCAGTTGGCGGATGGTCATGACACCCGATTCGAGCGGTTGGACCCCATACTGTGTACGGTAATAGTTGTCCTTATCCACACCACGGCGGAAATCGGTCAAGTCATTGAGCAGGTTATTGGTGGCATGCGCCATGATCAAACCCAGCGCCATCATCCCCCATAACAGGGCGTTGAAATGGCCGGCTTTGTAGGCCAGAATCCCGGCGATGGCCGCCGAGAGAAAGGTCATGATCAGTACGGCAGCCCGGGTGGCAATCAGCCAGCGCGAAACCACATCAAGGTCATTCCATTCATCCTTGCTCAAACGGGGTATGCCTTGCAAGGCTTTCCCCCACATTTGTACGTTCATGGTGTGCACCCCTTTATGAGAAAGACATCCATACGAAGTTCCCGTGATGGAATCCATACGATCCGATCATACGAACAATTAGATGGTTTCACGAACCATAAGTTACATGGATGCAGACGTCCAGAAAGTATCCAGGGCATCCGAAACCGCATCCATTTGCTCGAATTGGGGCAGACCGCGGGTGGGTTGGATGCGCACTGCTTTCCAGTTGTTATGGGCTTGAATGATCTCAGGCAGCAGGTCAAAACCGGTGTATGCATCCTGATCATAGATGACCAGGATGGGAAGCTCCAGCCGCTCGTAAAATGCCGGCGTCACTCCCGGGGTGAACAGCTTGCCGCTGATGAAGTAAAGTGGAGCGTGTTCGGCGCCGGGTTGGTGAGCCGTCGCGTAAGCGTAAGCGATCATGTCTTCCGGAACCGGACCCACGTAACTTTTTTCGAGGAAATAGCGAATGCTGCGGCGGGTGGCGATCAGGTCGTACAGAGGGCGTCCCCACAGCGGAAGCGCGAACGCCTGGTGCAGCCCGTCTGCTCGCTGCTCCGTCCGTTCGGGTTGCATCGACCTCTTCAGGGCCTTCTCCCCCAAGCCGGTCGGTGAAATGAAGATCAGCGAGTTAAAGCGTTCGGGTTCGATGGCGGCTGCTCGGGCGGCAAACTCACAGCCCAACGAAAGCGCTACCACATCGGCTGGTTCGGTGACCTGCGCTTGAAGAACTTCCAGGATTGCTTCCTGGTACAGGCGCGGGGTATACAACCGCTCGGAGCGTTCTGAAAACCCAAACCCGGGCAGGTCGATGGCAAATACGGGGCGGGTAGCGCGGTAGCGGTTGAAGATCGGTCCCATCTCATAGGAACTGGCTGCTGCGTTGATGCTGTGGATCAGCACCAGCGGTCTCCCGGAGGCTGACCGGTCCGAATAGATATTCACCTGGCCCACATTCTCCGATGAGATTGTGGAAATGTCTGCATCGATGGCTTTGCTCAGGGGTAGCTGGTGGTCGATGGCGATATTGCTATAGACGATCCAGCCTCCCGCGGCGGCAACCGTTGTCCCAAGCAGCGTCCCGATCCCAGACGTGACTCCGCCCAACAGACTGAGCCGGTTTTTCGTCCTACGTTTGAGCATCATAATCACCTCCCTATCTTATAAAAATGTCTCCGTGGGCCACCAGTTAGACCCAACGGAGCTCTGCATGAGATTGTAACCGGTTTTCACGAGCACGCCAAAAAAGGCTTCATTACAGCTCGATTAATGGTTTGGGAGGTTCCCAACGAGCCAAAAGCCTCTAATATTTCATTGTTTTCGATAGTGATCTCGAACTTTGGCTGCAATTTGGGGATCCGTCATCTTATCAACGGTTTCAATCCCCACGATACATCCGCCGAGTCCTTCATGCTTCAGGCGGTTTTCGAGTTCGACCTTTGCCTCGCCAGGACCAAATATCATAATTGATTCGGCATCACGTATTAAGGAGACAATCCCATCATAGTATTGATTAAGGTGATCTCCAAACTGCCGGTCTCGCACATCCTCTGCGGTCGACCCTTGAGTATCATTGGGTAATTTTGAACGGGTTCCGCTCGAAAAGCGGACATGCTTCTCCATGTTCGATTGGATTTCCCGGGTCGTTACAACCTCATTTTCGATGGTTACAATCACCACCTTACGATGGTCAATCCATAAACCCACTTCTTTTTTCATATTTTTCTCCTATCGAGAATAATTTGAGGTGTTCGAATTTTCCGTGATAAGCCCTCTTGAGCCAGAAAGATAGGATTACCGGCTACCTGGTTTATTCACTGGGCTTGAATTGTGGGCTTCCTGCTTCAACCTGCGGACATGGGTGCGTTGTCCCTTGGATAACCGCTTGATTTTTGGCTTACTGGTCTTGTTTGACATCGGTATTTACTCCTGTATTAGATTATTCGGATATTATGGGACCTTACTTCTCCTACTCCGACCGACTGTAGTATGTGATAAACCCAGGATGGTTATATCACTCCAAGGAGGTTCAATATAACGAGGATGACGGCAATCACGATCAGGGTATGAATCCAATTGCCAGTGCGTGGGAGCCTTGGACTGATGTTCCGACCAAAAAAGCCAAGCAGCCACAGGATAACCAGAATCACGACGATTGTCCACAACATGAGATTTCTCCTTTTGAAGGATCTGATCGAAGCCACCTGGCCAGTTTACCAGGTGGCAGTTGAACTAACGGTTCATTATGATGAAAACTCCGGCGGCAATGGCGAGCACCGCCAGGACCACGCCCAACCCACTCAGCGCCGGTACCAGCCAAACCAGACCCCAGATGATGAGCCAGATGGCCAATAAAAGCATGCCGATGTTCTTTGTAAATCTTCTCATGGCAGGTATCCTTTCTTCAAGATAATCACTTTACCTTCAGACGAGCGCTGCATTATCTGTTTGCTGCCCAAAGTCCGCACTCGACCCTGGCAGCGCCTCATGCACTGGTAGGGCAACCATCACAGACAGGGCGCGTCGCCACACTTCGATCCGCACCCGCCCTTCTCCCAGCGCGTTGCCATCCGCCATGACCGGCATGGCAGGATGGGTGTCAATCTCCACTCGGCGTACGTGGAAGTGTTGGATGCGTGGGTCCTCCTGTTTCCCAACACCCACCCCCTGGACAACGTAGCCCAGCAAGTCCAGCTTGGATAAATCAGCAAAGAAAAGCACATCCAGCAATCCATCATTGAACGAGTTCGCTTCACCTACTTGATAATGGAAGCCAACATAGGGCATATTGGAGACCAGCACCACGTGACCCAGATTGTGGATCTCTTGCTTGTTCTCTAAAAGCAGATGGATCTCGGCTGGGGGGGAGGCTGCCAATGTGGTCAGGAAATCGCCAATTTTCCCCAGGTTGCCGTGTTGGATATCGTCAGCCGAAGGGAAAAGATCCGAGATCAACCCAACAGAGCATACTTCCAGGAAAGGTGTATTCACTTGACCACAAGCGGCTATGCCAACGTCCACTTTGATACGCCGCCCAGTTCGCAGGATGGCGATGGCAGCCGGGATATCCGCAGGGATACCCAGGCTGAGAGCTGAGTTATTCTGTGTTCCAGTTGGAATAATCCCAAGGGTGGCATGGGTCCCGGCCAGAGCTCTGGCTACCGCCGAAATGGTACCATCGCCGCCGCAAACGACGAACATACGAAACCCCTGACCCAACGCCACCTGGACAATCCCTGTCAGGTCACCGCCGGGCTCGACCAGATAGGCTTCCGGTCTGAGCTTCCAGGCCTGCATCTCGTGGATCACATCCATCAATTGCACAGGCGACTCACCCGCTGCGCCAGAGATGGGATTGAAGATCAGTTTGGCTCGCAATGGGCGGTAAGCGCTGGATGGAGACATCTTTCTTACCTCACTCTCTCTGCATGCCGAGATACGTCGGGAAGGTCACATCACCTGATGTAATCACAAACATCATTCGGCGGTCCTCAACCAGGCGATCATTTCCTGTCTGCGGATCAGGAATATCATTGGTGTCCCACCATCTTGAAGTGAAAAACTCGAAAAAAACATTAGCTTATCTCCCTTCCATCGATCCATCTGCACCTCTCGCTACAGGATAGCAGCCCCATCCGGACTCTTACAACCGGAGCGATCGCCAATCACGCAATGGTGATGATGTGATCATATGCGTTTGTAGCTATCTATGTCCCTAATTCAACCTGTTAAATGTCTATCAAAATCATCCTTCGCTAAACTTATGGTAAAACCAGGTTTTAACCACCTGGGTCAGAACCACATAGCACAGCAGCATCATGGCAAGCAGCAGCCAGTACAACGGTGGAAGCGCGACAAACCCGAGCGTTCCAGCCAAAGGGGATACCGTCAGCCAGGCGCCCACCACAACAATGATCAGGGAAGTGGCGATGAGCGACCAACTTGCCCGGCTCTGGATAAAAGGGATTTTATGGGTACGGATGACGTGAATGATGAGCGTCTGCGTAAAAAGCGACTCTACAAACCAACCGGTATGGAAGAGTGCTGGATTGTTCCAAGAGTTAAAAACGTATAGCATGATGAAGAAAGTTAAGTAGTCAAAGATCGAACTGATTGGGCCGATAAAGAGGATAAATCGCTGGATTTCGCCAATCGTCCATTTGCGCGGTTTTGTCAGCCAGTCAGCATCGACTTCGTCGGTGGGAATTGCGGTCTGGGAAAGGTCGTAGAGCAAGTTATTCGCCAGCACCTGGATTGGTAGCATGGGCAGGAATGGCAGGAAAGCACTGGCTCCAACCACACTGAACATATTGCCGAAATTCGAGCTGGCTGCCATTTTGATGTACTTGGTGATGTTGCCAAACACGCGGCGTCCTTCTACCACGCCTTGTTCCAGGATCAAGAGACTGTTCTCTACCAAGATGATGTCGGAGGATTCCTTGGCAATATCTACCGCGCTATCTACAGAGATGCCAACATCCGCTGCCTTCAAAGCTGGAGCATCGTTGATGCCATCGCCCATAAAGCCTACCACATGACCCTTGCGCTGCAGCGCGCGGATGATATGCTCTTTGTGAGCCGGAGCCAGTTTGGCAAAGACTCGGGTCGAGTCGACGGCTTCCCCCAATTCCGCTTCGCTCATCGCTTCAATTTGTGGTCCGAGCAAGATCTTCTCAATCGGTATGCCTACTTCTTTACAGATGTAGGCAGTGACGATTTCGTTGTCGCCGGTAAGAATCTTGACGTCCACGTTTAGAACGTTCAACTTCTTCAAAGCCTGAGTGGCTGTATCCTTCGGCGGATCAAGAAACGATAGGAAGCCCAGCAGGGTTAGATTCGATTCGTCTTTAACCGTATAGGTGGGCTCATCCGTTGCGCCTGGCATTTCTTTGTAAGCCAGGGCGATCACTCGATAACCCTGAGCGTTCAAGCCGCCCGTGATCTGCAGCCCTTTGTCATGGTATTCAGGCAACATATCGATAGTCTTTCCATCGACATCCACCTGGGTGCACAGGCTCATCACCTCTTCGACTGCTCCTTTGCAGATCAAAGTGTTCAACCCGGTTGTATCCTCCACAATCACCGACATCCGCTTGCGGATAAAGTCGAATGGAATCTCGTCAATCTTGCGGTATTTTTCCTTTGCCTTAAGCCCCTCTTCGAGTTCTTCGTGGTTGAGTATTGCAGCATCAAGCATATTCTTCAACCCGGTGTGGTGGTAGCTATTCAGGTAGCCATATTCCAACACCCGATCACTTGAGTTTCCATAGAGGTCCAGGTACTTCTCAAGTATGATCTTCCCTTGCGTAATCGTGCCCGTCTTATCAGTACACAAGACATCCATCGCCCCAAAATTCTGGATGGAATTGAGACGCTTGACGATGACCTTTTTTTTGGACATTGCCAGAGCACCCTTGGAAAGGTTGACCGTTACAATCATGGGCAGCATCTCAGGGGTCAGTCCAACTGCCACTGCGATTGCAAACAAGAAAGCTTCCAGCCAGTTATGCTTACTGAACCCATTAATCAGGAAGACTGCGGGGACCATCACACCGATGAAGCGGATCATCAACCAGGTGAACTTGTTGATACCCTTATCGAAGCCGGTTAACACGCGCTCTCCCGCGATACTGGCTGCCAGTGATCCAAAATAGGTCTGAGCTCCCGTGAGGATCACCACCGCTGTTCCGGAACCGCTTTCTACATTGGAACCCAGGAAGCAAATATTCGGTAGATCTAGTGGATTCTGGATATCTGCCGGAGCGAGTCCACCTTTTTTCTCAACAGGCTGAGATTCACCCGTAAGTGCAGACTGATTCAAGAACAGATCTTTCGCAGAAAGCACTCGCACGTCGGCCGGGGTCATATCCCCGGCTGCCAGCCGGATGATGTCTCCTGGGACCAAGTACTTGAGTGGGATTTCGATTTCAGTATTATCTCGCACTACAGTAGCCGTGGTGGTGACCATGGCTTTGAGTTTTTCGGCGGCGTTATCAGCGCGAAGCTCCTGAAAAAAACGCAGCACCACACCCAACAACACCATAACGAAAATGACAATCATCGCGCGCAGGTCGCCTGTCAGAAAAGAAACGAAACCCAGTACTAAAAGCAGGATAACCAACGGATTCTTGAAATTTAGTAACAAGCGCATCGAGTTGGACTGGCGCTTCTCCCTGGCAATCTCGTTCAACCCGTATTGCTTCGAGCGAGAGCTGGCTTCCGCTGCACCCAGGCCGGTCTGTTGCGAGTTGAGCTTCTTTAAAACGGTATTGTCATCCACCCGGGCATTTTCAAGGATTTGATCTGAAAAATGCGCCTTCTTCACGTCAGGGAGATGATCCAGACGCTGAGATGGTTTCGGGGTCGTCTTCACTATTCCCATCCTAACCTCCGTTGTTAATTATGGTTTCAATCGATGAAATTTTACTTCTGGTTCCTGGATTTTGCCACGAAAAGAAAAAATCCACGAAAAACACGGAATATCTCGTGTAAATTTCGTGGATTCGGATCTGGTCCTCCGCGGAACCGCACTTATGGAATTACGCTGCGGCGGCTCCCGGAGGGGAAGGGATATCCTATCGTAGAATGCTTCTTCTTCCACCACCCAACATGCGCAGCAGGAACAGCAGGATCACAGCCCCCACAAAGGCAACCAACACTGACTCGAGGTTAATGCCATTCACCCCGGCGCCAATATGCAGCAATGAGGTCGCAATCCAGCCACCTAACAATCCTCCGACCACGCCCACGATGATATCCCCAAGCAAACCGTAGCCGCCGCCTTTCATGACCTGCCCGGCCAACCAACCAGCAATCAAACCGACGACGATCCAAGAAAGTATTCCCATCATAATCTCCGTTTCTCTTAGCTCATTTTACGATCTATTCTTTCAATTTCATCATAGCCT
>JAQTMA010000190.1 GCA_028714615.1 Anaerolineaceae bacterium
CCTGACCTCCCCCACCCCCTCCCAACCTTCCCCAATTATTCATACTGGCCTAAACCTTGCAACAAACTCCTGACCCGAGTTTGATTTCAAGGAGGAAACATGTTTAAGCGCAAGAAGAACATCAAGAATAGGAAAGACATTATCGATCAGGTCATGCCGGAATTCCAACCCATCGCCGAACCGCCTACCCGCGACTCACTCTCTGCTTTCCTGTGGGGAGCCGTGGTTCTGTGGGCCGGCCTGGTTTTCCTGGCTACCAACCTGGGCATGCTGGAGACGATATTGCCGGTGACCCTTACCGCCATGCCCGGCGTCCCTGGCTATTTCCACCCCGAGGTCTGGAGCATCATCCTGGTCGGCGCCGGGTTGCTGATCTGGTTGGGTGTGATCATTCGCATCCTGGTCCCGGCCTTCCGCCACGATATCATCAGTGGGTTGGTGTTTGGCCTGATCCTGATGGGAGTTGGTTTTGGGATTCTCTATGGTTGGGACCTGGCCTGGCCCGTACTGTTGGTCGGCATCGGCCTGTCCGTATTGCTGAAAGCGGTGTTCCGCCGCTGACCTGCATCTTTCTGGGCCGCCTGGTGAACCGTGCGCTAAGGTTACGGTGGGCTGCTCTCCGGTCCGGCCTCCATCTTGCGGAGGAATACGATCTCGCGCGTCTTCAGGCTCTTGGGCACCAGGCTGATTCGCCCTGTGTCTTTCCACAAAGCTACTGGTTGCCCGCGCTCGTACATCCACAAGACCCAGGTGGCCATGCGGTTGATTTCCTCCCGGTGAGCCGGGCGGGTTGTTTGGATCAAGGATTGTACCGGTTGCATGTCTACCTCCACAGTTGTCATCTGGATCAATCATAGCACTAATGTTCTAAATTAATTCTTAAAATATCGACGAAATTCAAAACCGGTTCCGCGAGCAAATTTGCTCGCGGAACCGGTTAATAGTACGGGGTTCGCCTTGAAGCTTAGCGCCCGGGCATCAGTGCGCCCAGGTAAAGGAGCAAGGGTGTTACCAGGATCGCGCCCACGATAAACCACAGTGCAAACCAACGTGAATCAAAGCGCAGGTGCATAAAATACAATATGACCAGCCCGGCCTTGACCCCCGCCAGCAACAACAGGATGGGTAGTTTAATCCCACCGGTCAGGTAGCTGGCGCCTATCTCCAGGGCCGTAAAAACCACCAAAATGATCAATACCAACAAGTAATTGGGCCGGCGGGCAGCTCGAGGTTTTGGGCGGGGTTCGTCAAGCAAGGCGCACCTCTCAGATCAAGTAGAACAGGGTAAACAGGATTATCCAGACCACGTCGACGAAGTGCCAGTACAAGCCGAACACTTCGACTCCCCGGTGGTTCCGGGCGGAAAATGCTCCCCGCAACAGGCTCCATTGTAAGTATACCGACCAGACCAGGCCAACGGTCACGTGCAATCCGTGGATTCCAGTGATTGTAAAGAAAGGGGTCCCAAAAGTGGTGCCTACCGTGACGCCATCGCGAAACAGGACGGACCACTCATAGGCTTGCCCACCGACGAACGCAGCCCCCAGCAGCAATACCAGTAGCAGGTTATTGCGGAGAGCGACGCGACGACCCTCCTGGATCGCTTCCAGACCATGCACCACGAAGAAACTGCTCAAGATCAGGATGAAGGTATTGATGCCGATCAGTGGAATATTCAGATGCTGCCTGAACTGGGCGTAATCGGCAACGTGATGCACGCGAAACAAGATGAGGATTCCGATCAGGGATCCAAAGAAGATGACTTCGCCGCCCAGGAAGACCCACACTCCCAGTTTGGTATTATCGTGCTCAGGCAGCGGCACACTCGGTCGCTCGCGCTGGGTAACGCCGGTCTCATTCATGGGCTGCCTCTTCATCCGGCTCGGGCTCATCTGTGTCGCGGGCCTGCTCGCGGTTTTCTTGGGTCCATCCGCCTACGGAGACGATCAACAAAATGATCCCGGCGGCTGATACCAGCCAATGCGATAGGACGCCGGCGACCATCAAGGTGATGCCTGTTGCCACCAGGATGGGCCAGATAGATGGTTTGGGAAGATGTTGAGGAGATTCGACCATATCACACTCCGACTACGTAAGTTACATTTTCAACAATTCCGGGCGATTGCCGGGCGAAGAACCTTCCGGCTTCTTTCGCCCGCTGACCGGGTGTGGACCCGCGGCCAACAGGTTGTCTAGGTGCTCCTGGTGAGCAAACCAGCCGAAGAATGCGTTTGCGAAGGCTGCGAAGAAGACCATATTTCCCGGGATCCACATGATCAGGCCGGCGACCTGCTGGTCGGCCATCAGGCTCAACCCCCATACGCGCGGTGCATCCGCATAAAAAGGATAGATTGGCTGTTTGGCAAAGGTGATTAACGCTGCCAATAAGGTCATGGGAAACATCATCAGGAACAAATAGATCAATTGCACCGGATAGGCGGCGCGGGGTGCGGCATCGATTGATGGACCGAAGGCCGGCCACCATCCGATCGCCGCCACGACCAGGAAGCTTAGGTGTTCGACGACGTGTAGATTTTCATTTTCCAGAGCTGCCTGGTAGAAGGAGGGCAAATGCCAGGAATACACCAGCCCGTTAAAGAGGAGGTAAGCGACGACCGGGTGGACCAACCACCGTGCCACCTGCCGGGTATGCCGGCCGGCAATGACCCGATCGACCAGGCCTTCCGGTAGCCCGATCAACCACAAGGGCGGGACGATCATCAACAGCAGCAGGTGCTGGATCATATGTGCGCTGAGCAGGTATTCATCGCTCAGGTGATCGAGCGGGGAGACCAGAGCAAAAAACAATACCAACATACCCAGCGTAAAAGCGAACTGTTGCCTGCGGCTTGCCGGCGCCCAACCGCCACGCTTCCGGAATGGACCGGTAGCCAGAAAATAGACAAGCATTCCTGCCGCGATCCCGATCAAGATACTCGCGTCCCAGGTCCAGGTGTAAGGCCCGCTGCCGGCGCCATGAGGGAATCCGGAAGGTGTCATGCTTAAACCAGGTACAACGCACTGAATAAAACTACCCAAACCGCCACCACGTAAAACCAGAACCAGACGCCGATATCGACTGCGACATGCTTGCGCGCCGTAAAATCACCCAACCGGGTGCGGATGAAAACCAGCGCCAGCGCTCCGCATCCGGCGATCAAATGGAGAGCATGGAAGCCCATCAAGGTGAAGAACACCCCACCGAATGCCTGGTCGTTGGGCGACATGCCTGTGCTGGTGAATTCGTATACCTGCCCGGCGATGAAGATGACCCCTAGCAGCAGGGTCGCTCCCATCCAGGTTTGTAATTGACCAGCCCTGCCTTTATGGATGGCTTGTTGCCCGATTGCT
The DNA here is from genome assembly GCA_028714615.1 of Anaerolineaceae bacterium. The sequence goes on from JAQTMA010000190.1 coordinate 3,352, forward strand.
GCAGTCACTGCGCTGGCGAGCAGCAGCAGGGTATTTGCTCCAGGGATCGACAGGCGGGCCAGTGAGGCCTGAGTAAGCTGCCAACTGCCCAAATCGGAGCGCAGGTAAAGGTAAGCCGCCAGCAACATGCCAAAGAATGCGGTCTCGCTGCCCAGGGTTATCAGGAGGGCAATTCTGGCAGTCGCACCGGATTGTTGAGAACGCGGCGAAGTCGCCATGAGGGATTGGTTCATCAGCGCACCTTCCAATCGGCCAGCTCTGGGTTTTTCTCATCCCACAGCGGGCGGCGGCTGCGTACCGCTGGGATCTCGGCGAAGTTGTACGGGGGCGGGGGTGAGCTGGTGCTCCATTCCAGCGTGAACGCGTCCCATGGGTCGTTGGGCGCATCTGCCGGTTTTCGCAAGGTGAGGATCAGGTTGATGCTAAAGATCAGCACCGCCAGCGCAACCAGAAAGGCGCCAACAGTCTCAAACGAGTTCAAGAAAGCCCAGCCGAAATCCGCAGGATAGGTATAGATACGGCGCGGCATGCCCTCGATACCCAGGATGTGCATCGGGAAGAAGACCATATTCATGCCGATCAGCATCAGCCAAAAATGCCATTTCCCCAGGGTTTCGTTCAGAATCCGTCCACTGATTTTTGGGAACCAGTAATAGGCGCCGGCGAATAGGGCAAAGACCGAGCCGCCGAACAGCACATAGTGCAGGTGGCCCACCACGTAGTAGCTATCCGTCACTTGCCAGTCGATCGGGACCACGGCCAGGGTGATCCCCGAGATGCCGCCGATCAGGAACATAGCCACGAACCCGATAGCGAACAGCATCGGCGCTTTAAAGCGCAGTTTTCCTCCCCACATGGTCCCCAGCCAGGCGAAGATTTTCACCCCGGTCGGTACGCCGATCAAGAAACTTTCGGCCGAGAAGAACCACAGGCTGGGGTTCGACAACCCCGTCGAGAACATGTGGTGCGCCCATACTCCGAATGAAAGCACCCCGATCCCTACGGTTGAAAATGCTACGGTCATGTAGCCGAATAAGGGTTTGCGCGAGAAGACCGGCACCACTTCAGAGACGATCCCCATCGCCGGCAGAATCAAGATATATACCTCGGGGTGACCGAAGAACCAGAACAGGTGCTGCCACAGCAGCGCATTGCCGCCCGCGGCGACGTTATAAAAATGCGTCCCCAGTTGGCGGTCCAGCAACAGCAAAATGGCCGCGGCTAACAGCGCGGGCATGGCGAATACGGCGATCAACGAGGTGACCAGGTTGGTCCACACGAACATCGGCATTTTCGTGAACGTCATCCCCGGGGCGCGTAGTTGGATATCGGTGACGATGAAGTTGATCGATCCGACCGTGGTGGAGATGCCCAACAGCAAGATGCCCAGCACCCAGAAGTCCATGCGCATGCCCGGAGAGAAGGCCCGCTCGGTGAGTGGGGCGTAGGCGAACCAGCCGTCGCTGGGTGCGCCTCCGATTACGAAGCTGCTATACAGGAAGATACCGCCGAAGAAGATGAGCCAGTACGACAGCGCATTGAGCTTAGGGAAAGCTACGTCGCGTGCGCCGATCAACAGCGGGATGATGAAGTTGCCGAATCCCACCGCCAGGGGCATCACTGCCAGGAAGATCATGGTGGTGCCGTGCATCGTGAAAATCTGGTTGTACAGGTCGGGGCTCACCACTTTCCCGTTGGGCTGCGCCAGTTGCAGCCGGATGATCAAAGCCTCAATCCCACCGACAATGAAAAAGAAGAAGGCCGTCCAGATATACAGGATGCCGATCTTCTTGTGATCGGTGGTCAACACCCAGTCCAGCAACCGGCTCCGCGGAGTGAATTCCACCTGAGGTATTGGTTCTGCATGTGTCGCCATACGACTCCTATTTCATCATCATCCAGATCAGCCGCCCACGTCTCGGTGAAGGTTACTGTAGGGTGTGAAGATAAGCCAGGATAGCCGGGATATCCTGCTCGGTTACATGCACGTTCTGCATGGCGTTCCCGGGTTTGAGCGTTCCGGAATTGGCCAGCCAGATCTTCATGTTGACGTCATCGAGGATACCCACCCCGCCAGCAAAAATCCCCCTCGAGTGCAGGTGGGTCAGGTTTGGACCGACCAGGCCTTTCATGTTCGTGCCGTTGATCGTGTGGCAGCCCTGGCAAACTCCCTGGGTGACCAGTTTTTCCCCTTGTACTGCCAGCGCATCCGTAGGCGGGGCGGGAAGCTGCTGCTGGTCGCTGACCCACGAGGCGAAATCTGTCTTTGAGTCGACGATCACATTAAAATTCATGTTGGCATGTTGAATACCACAAAACTCGGCGCAGTGTCCCATATAGGTTCCTGGTTCGTCCGAAGTCAGCCACATGGTATTGGTCTGCCCGGGAACAACGTCCGTCTTGCCGGAGAGCTGCGGAACCCAGAAGCTGTGGATGACATCGACCGATTGCAGAGTGAGGTGGACGTTCGCCCCGGCCGGCATGTGCAGCTCGTTGGCAGTTTTGATTCCCAGCTCCGGATAGTCGAACTCCCACCACCAGCGGTGGCCGATCACGGTCACGTTCACGTCTGCCGCAGACGGCGCTGGGATTGCGACGGCCTGCATGGTGGTGATCGTGATCACAAACAGGCTGATCACCAGGGCCACCGGGATGCCGGTCCAGATCACCTCGGCCGTTCGGTTCTCGTAAACCTGCTTCGGCTCGGCAGTATCCCCCTTGCGTTGCCGGTCGCGGATCACAATGTACAGCAGGCCGCCATCGACTATCAAGAAGACGATCAGGCCAGCGATCAGCACCAGGCGGAAAAGGCCGGCTTCTTGCCCGGAAATACGCGAGGCGGTGTTGAACATGTTCTGCCCCCCGGCGCACCCCGCCAAAACCGGCGCAAAATAAACGAGAAACCAAAGCTTACGGAATCCCATGCATCTCTCCCCTACGTGTATTGATCCTATTATAACCAGTTTAGTACACAATTATCTATTGTCGGGGGTTGAATCAAGCGAAAGTCCACCCATTTGGGTGATGCTAGTCACCCTCCCAGGGGACACTGCAAGGGATGTCTCCAGTGGACTTGTCATTCGAATGGTTCGTGCGTATACTTCGACGAGGCGCCCCGGCCTGCCTCTCAGCCCGGGATAGATTTTGTTGCGCGGAGACATTCTCGATGCAGTTTTATTTCATTCGGCATGCCCAATCGACCAACAATGCGCTTTGGGATAACACCGGTCAATCGGTGGGGCGCAGCGAAGACCCCGAGCTCACCTCCACGGGCGTACGGCAGGCTCAGCGGCTGGCGAAACTGCTGGCTTTCGGGGATCCGCGCGGCGGGGAAGTTGATCCCAAGCAACCGGTGGGCTTTGGCTTAACCCACCTGTACACCAGTTTGATGCTGCGCGCGGTTGCCACCGCCTCGATCGTTTCCGACCGGTTGGGTCTTCCGGTGCAAGCCTGGATCGATGCGCATGAAGAAGGCGGCGTTTACCTGGAGGATGCGGCGACCGGAGTCCGGGCCGGCTTGCCAGGCCGGGATCGCAGTTATTTTGAAGCCAATTATCCAGGCCTGGTCCTGCCACCCGAAATGAACAATACAGGCTGGTGGAATTGCCAGCCATTTGAAACGTCTGAAGCTCGCACTGTACGAGCTCACCGGTTTTTGACGACTCTACTCGAAAAGCACGGGGAAAGCGATGACTACGTGGCTGTCGTCAGTCATGGCGGCTTCTATAACCAATTCCTGGCAGCCCTGTATGGCAATGCGGTTAAGGGAGGCTCGTGGGCCATCCTCTTCAACACGGGAGTTAGCCGCATCGATTTCAACCCAGGAGGGGTTGCAATCGTTTATCTCAATCGCACCGACCATCTACCCCCTCATCTCCTCACCTGAGGATCAGCGACCCCTTTATTTCTTCAACGACAGAATTTTTTCCAGGTCCAGCTCGCCCCGGGCGCCCCAGCCGCGGGTACCTTCCGGAACTTCCGGGCGGAACTCTTCGTAGAAGGTATACGCCTTGGTCTCCAGCTCCCTGGCTGGATACGATTGGGCGAGCGTGTGCATGGCTGCCTGCACGGATTCCAGGTGGTCTCCGAATTTGCTCTCCAGGTAGCGCTGCACGCTCTTGGGATCGATGGGTTGGCCCTCCTCGGTGGCGCGCAAGCCTTCCGGTGTGTGGATGGCGGGTACACCCCGGTTTAAGATCCTGACGAATTCCGGCTGGGGTCCACCTGGCTTCCGTTCAGATGGTTGTTTCTCTTCCTCGGGCTTTTCCTCATATATTCCCAGGCGGCGACCTTTCGATTGGGCATTCATCCCTGCTACACATTTCCCCAGCGTTAGCGCTTCGTCCGGGCGATACCCCAGGCGTTCCGCCACGACACTGGCCCACAAGGTGAGCACCGGCGCCCGATTGATCTTGATTTTTTGACTTTCCACCATGCCCCGATCCGATCCGAATCGATCTTGATTCAAAGCTAGAGTT
>JAQTMA010000191.1 GCA_028714615.1 Anaerolineaceae bacterium
GGATAACCCGGTTCACCTGGTAATACCCGACGATAGCAACCAATACACCTATCCCGACGAGGAGCATAACTCCAAGGATGGCAATTAGTGCCCATGCCAAACGGGGTGCGCGGGCGTTTGTAGAAATCGTCGTTGTCATGGAGGATCGCCCCGATTGAGCTTGCGTAGGTTGTGTAGCAGTCTGCATTGGATTAATTCTACCCCGGAGTCAGTTTATGAAAGAAAATGATGGTCAGTTTTTTGAAGTAGACGTTAACGCATACCCGTATGTTCCCGGTTTTCAATAGGGGAATCCCTAGATGTGCTTTAGGATGATCCCCCATTGAAGCAATCTCCCCTTATCGGTATAGTATAGACGTTCTCAGCAAAAGGAATTGGCGGTAGAGCTCAGGACTAGGGATTGTCTATTTGGATAGTGAGTATCTAATAATCAAATGGTTCACAATTGACTCCTGGTTAGGTGCTGGATGGTGCAGCGCAAGCAATAACTGGGGAGGACCTGGACAATCCCAAATATCGGTCTTCCCCAGTTATTTTTACCTAAATCAACATCAGTAGAGGATAATTCCAGAAAAGGATTGGTAGGTATGCAAGAGAAACGGGTGATCATCAAGAGGAGTGGCATTGGAACTATGATTGCAGGTTTTCTCATTGGTGGACTGATCGGGGCGACAGTAGCATTGCTTTCCGCACCGCAGTCTGGTTATGAAACTCGTTCTATGCTCGGTAATAAAGCTGCTGAAATTAAAAACCGGGCTACGGAAAGGGCAAGTGAGTTAAAAGACCGCGCCAGCGACAAAGCGATAGAATTGAAAGGCCGCGCCAGCGACATGACGAGCAGTATTACCAATCGGATGAACAGCCTAACCTCGACTGTTCACGATTGAACTATCACCATTTCTCCAGGTATCCGGTTGATAGCGGCCAGGATACCTGGAGAGCAATTCCCTACAAATCGATGGGGTACTCGAAAATCCCTGTGGCGCCAAAAGGTTCTGGTGGTTGGCGGCCGGCCTCTTGTAAAGCGCCTGCGCCGTCATAGGCGCGTACCTTTAGTATGTGCCGCCCGCTTTGATAAGGCATCTGGATGCGCCACTGAATCCAGGTCAACTGGCTGAGGGGCGGATTACGTAATTCGCCGGCTGTCCATGCTCCATTATCCATTTGGACTTCAACTTTACTAATTCCTCGCGCTCCCGCAAACGCAATCCCACCGACGACGATCTGGTCAGAATTTCCAGTATCCCGAATGGCGGTATCGATCACGGAAGTGGTTTTCGGAATCGCGTGTTTATCCCAACCACGTTCCACCCAAAAACCGGGCGTATCCACATTCGCCACAGTCATGCGCTCGAGCCACTTAGGCTGCTTCATCCCATAGTGGTTGGGGATATAAATTCTCAGTGGAAAACCATGTTGTTGGGCAAGCGGTTGGCCGTCCATGTCGTAGACCAATAAGGTGCGTTCATCCATAGCTTCTGCTATCGGCAAGGTCTCATAGAATCCATCGAATGAGGTCATGTGGATAAAGGCTGCCCCGTCCTTGAGACCGGCGCGCTCCAATACATTTTTTAATGGAGTCCCGGTCCAGACCCCCGTACTGATCAGATCGCCACCCACCTCGTTTGAGATACACTCCAGGGTGATTGCCTGGGATACCACCGGCATTTGCCGGATTTCTGGCAAGGTCAGGGCGAGTTCCTGGTTCACTAAACCATCCATATTCAGGCGCCAGGTGTTCATATTCGCGGCTCGGAGATCGGTATTGATATCGATCCGGTAGAACTGATCAACCGGGGTCAATTCCGGACGAGTACCTGCCACCGGAGCGAAACGGGCTGCCAGAGTCGGTTGGGAAGGTGATACTGCAACTCCGTTGGTGCTCCCTAAGGAAGGCGGTGTAGGAGTAGGCCCATTCGTAGCACCGGTGATGGGGACCGACCCGGAACCCCTGACCCGCGATAGCCCGGCGGCAGCCACCAATAAAGCCAGTACGCCCCCGCCCATCCATAATAAAAACTGCCGGCGACTGGGTTCTACCGGGGTTGTTTCGGGTCGCAGAGCAGGGGTTTGGAGGCGAGCCCATAACCCCATCAGCCCACCCCAACTGAAGAATAGGATCACCAGCCAGGCAAAGTAGGCAATTGGCCCAGGCGCCGGGATCCCAAGGGAGGATTCCATCCCAAACACGGCCAGGAAGGTCAAGCCGCCGGCAAGAAGACCGGCAGCTAAGGCTCGTTTCGGTAGAGCCAGGCCAATGGCTACAACGATAAGGCCGACCACACCGCCGCCAATGATAAACTGGGTATAACCGATGCCTTGCTCAATCTGCTTGGCGGTCGACGCTGTGGGACCGAGCTGAAAACTGGAAATCAAATGGACCATCGTAGAAATCGCGAAGGCGATAATCCCGCCCGGTAAATGGCGCGCCATCCAATCAAAAATATCCAAGGGGACGAGTGGTAAGCTGGCGAACAGCCTCCCCAGGTAGGATAGCGCAGCGATACCAATCGCGCCAAATGCCCCGACGATGAACCCCAAAAGCAAACGTCCATTTTTTTTCATACTGCGCCCCTGTTTTATTTATATAATTTATCTACTATATCATTATTATCCCCTAAAAACAATTACAACGATATTAACAAATTATCCCCTAGCGGAAACCAGGCGATGATGGGTTGATTTGGTCCCCCCATGGGATAGGGATTTGGTATTCCAGACCAATTCGGTGTATATTTTCTTCTATGGCTGAGCCAACCAAACGAATGACCAATGCAACGATTGCTGGGGTATTTCAGACAATCGCCGATCTCTTGGAGATCAAAGGCGAGAATATTTACAAGATATTAGCCTACCGTAAGGCAGCCGATAGCCTGACCAGCCTGGGACGCGATATCCATGAAGTGTGGAAAGCCGGAGAACTACAAAGCGTTCCGGGAGTTGGCAAAGCTATCGCCGAAAAGATAGACGAGCTGCTTTCAACGGGGCGTTTGCAATTCTTCGAGAATTTGACCGAAGAGATTCCCCCCAGCCTGATCGAACTACTGCAGGTGCCGGAAATAGGTCCCAAAAAAGCCGCCCTGTTTTGGAAACAAGCCAACATTATTACGCTAGAACAACTGGAAGATGCGGCTCGAGCCGGCAGGTTGAGGGTGCTGCCGGGGATCGGTGAAAAAACTGAGGCGCGTATCCTGCAGGGCATCGACCGGCTCAAACGGCGGAGCAATCGCACCCCGCTTGGTCAGGCTTATCCCCTGGCTGATGAGATCGTTAAGTGGTTACGCGGCCGTCCGCACGTCAAGGCGGCCGAGCTGGCAGGCAGCTTGCGCCGCATGCGCGCTACGATCGGCGATATCGACCTGGTAGCTGCCACCGATCACCCGGGGGAGGTGATGCAAACTTTCGTGGATAGCCATTTTGTCGAGAAAGTCGTAATGCAGGGGGATGTGAAGTCTTCGGTCGAACTGCGTAATGGGATGTCCGCCCAGCTCTGGCTGCATCCGCTGGAGGAGTGGGGAACCGCTCTGCAGTATGCAACCGGGTCGAAGGACCATAGTGTTCGGTTACGCGAGTTAGCCCAAGCACGCGGTTATTCTCTCTCCGATCATTCATTGCTCAAGCCGGATGGTGGAGCGATCCTGTTCGCCACAGAAGATGAACTTTACGCCTTCTTCGGTATGCCCTGGATACCACCCGAGCTGCGCGAGGATCAGGGGGAGATCCAGGCTGCGTTGAATCATCACTTGCCGGAGCTAATCCGTCGCAACGATCTGATCACCGAACTGCACTGCCATTCCACCTGGAGTGATGGGCAGGTGCCCATCCGCGCTATGGCGGAGGGTGCCATCGCTCGTGGGTACAAAGTGCTAGCAATTACCGACCATAGCGGTGGATTAGGGGTGGCGGGTGGGATGAAAATCCCGGATGTACAAAAACAACGCGAAGAGATTGATGCAGTCCAGTCCGAACTGGGGGATCGGTTGCGATTGCTGCAAGGCGCCGAAGTTGAGATCCACTCCGATGGCAATCTGGATTACCCAGACGACGTTCTCGCAAGGTTGGATGTGGTGGTCGCTTCTATCCATTCGGGACTGCGCCAGCCAAGAGAAACGATCACGGCGCGCCTGGTGAAGGCGATGCATAACCCAAATGTGGATATCATTGGGCATCCTACCGGACGATTGATTCCCGACCGGGAAGGCGCAGATCTGGATATGGAGTTGGTTTTAACCGAGGCAAAATCGAGTGGGGTCGCACTGGAGATCAATGCGCATCCATCCCGGCTCGACTTGGAGGATATCTATGCTCGCCGTGCTGTGGAAATGGGCATCCCCCTTAGTATCAACACCGATGCGCACCACCCAGACCAACTGGATCTGGTATTCTATGGCGTCGCCACTGCTCGCCGTGGCTGGGTCAAAGCCACAGACGTGATCAACGCCTGGTCTGTAGAACGATTGCTAAAATGGTTCAAGCGGAACAACTGAAGTTTGTACTGGTTCATTGAGAATCGATCACGGCGTTTCCCAATGAGCTCGGATCCTATTGCTTGACACAAGATGTACGCGGGGTATAATTTTTAAAATTCGGTAAAAGCAGGTGACGTCACGAGTAAGCCCCCCGTCCTGCAAAGACTTGGGGGCCTTCATATTTCTTACGTAATCTCAGTATCGAGAGCAACCATGCTAGATATTAATCTCATTCGTGAGCATCCCGAAGTCGTGCGAAAATCCATGCAGGTTCGCCAGATGGACTCCGAGCCAGTAGATCGGGTACTTACCCTGGATGAGGAGCGGCGGACTCTGTTGACCCAGGTGGAGGCGCTCAAAGCGCAGCGCAATACCGTATCGAAAGAGATCGGCCAGATGAAAGTTCCGGAAGAACGCCAGGCCAAAATCGATACCATGCGTTCGGTAGGGGACCAGATCGCCAAAATGGATGAACAGTTGCGCCAGGTGGATGCCAGCTTACTGGCTGCAGTCTCGATCATCCCAAATATCCCCGATCCATCGACGCCATTTGGGAAAGACGAGCATGAGAACGTGGTGCTGCGCACAGAAGGCCAACCTCGAACGTTTGATTTCACACCAAAACCTCACTGGGAATTAGGCCCCGGATTGGGTATCCTCAATTTCGAGCAAGGGGTCAAGATTACCGGCTCGCGTTTCTACGTCCTCAGCGGAGCTGGCGCCCGTCTGCAGCGGGCTCTCATTGCCTGGATGCTCGATCTGCACATCCGCCAGGGGTATACAGAAGAGTACACACCCTTCATGGTCAAAGAAGCTACCATGTTCGCTTCGGGACAGTTGCCCAAGTTCTACGACAACCTGTACCGGGATGCCGAGGAGGATCTGTGGATGGTGCCGACGGCTGAAGTCCCGCTTACGGGCATCCACATGGATGATGTCTTTCCGGAAGCCGCCTTGCCGGTTCGCTATACAGCGTACACACCCTGTTTTCGGCGCGAGAAGATGAGCGCCGGGCGCGACGTGCGCGGGATCAAACGCGGTCACCAGTTTGATAAGGTGGAGATGTACATCTACAGCCACCCAGAAAAATCGGAGGACGAACTGGCGAAGATGTTGGCGGACGCTGAGCAGACCTGCCGCGAGCTTGGGTTGACTTACCGGATCGTGCAACTCTGCACGGGTGACCTGGGCTTCAACGCTCACATCACGTACGATCTCGAGGTATGGGCGCCAGGATTGGGTGAATGGCTGGAAGTATCGTCCGTATCGAACGTGGGAGACTTCCAGGCGCGGCGGGCGAACATCAAGTATCGCCCGGAGGATGGCGGAAGGACCCGTTTTGTGCATACTCTGAACGGCTCGGGCCTGGGGATGCCGCGCACGCTCATTGCTGTTTTAGAGAATTACCAGACAGCAGAAGGCCATGTCTTGGTGCCTGAGGTGTTGCGCCCATGGATGGGCGGCATCGATACGATTTGACGCTGCTAAAGCAAGGATATGAACCTATACCTGCAATATGGGGTCCAGGCGCTGGTCTTGACGGTGATGCTGGCCGGGTTGGTAGGTCTGATCGTTCCGGTCTTTCCCGGTCTGACGGTTATCTGGCTGGCAGATATAGTTTATGGCGTGCTGGTTGGATTTGACCTGAAGGGCTGGATCTTATTTGCGCTGATCACCCTGTTGATGATCGCCGGCAGCCTGGTAGACAACTTCATGATGGGAAAGAAAGCCCGAGAGGGAGGCGCCAGTTGGTGGGCGCTGGCCATGGGCTGGGTCGGCGGCATTGTTGGCAGTATCCTGCTTCCACCGCTGGGCGGTATTCCGGCCGCTATCCTGGCTGTGTTTGCTTTCGAGTGGGTACGTATGGAGGACTGGCGCCGGGCGCTCAACCTGACCAAAGGGATGGCCATCGGTTGGGGCTGGGCATTTGTCGCTCGCCTGGGGATTGGCATCGTCATGATTGGATTGTGGGGAGTGTGGGCCTGGACTTAATCTTCAGCCTGAGAGACTTCTCCTCTTTGAAGCAAAGCCAGATAAATCGCAATCGACCCTGCTACCGCCGCATTCAACGACTCGACCTGGCCGTGCATCGGTAATGCCAGCAAGAAATCGCAAGATTGGCGTACCAGCGGGCGCATGCCTTCTCCTTCGCTACCCACCACAATTGCCAGCGGTCCGTCCAGGCGCACTCGATCGGGCGGCTGGGCTTTCGAAGTGTTCTCCAGGCCGACCACCCAGGCGCCGGATTCTTTCAGGATTTTCATGGCCTGGGCTAAATTCGCCTGGGCGATGAGCTGGTGCTCACTGGCCCCGGCAGAAGCGACTACGACGGCTGGGGTCACTCCCACCGTACGCGCCAGGGGCAATACAACCCCGTGCATTCCCGCGGCTTCGGCGGTGCGCAGCAGGCTACCCAGGTTTTGTGGATTTTGCAACGTATCCAATACGAGCACAAATAGCGGTTCACTCCGCTGATCAGCCCTCTCCAGGATATCCTCAAGCCCGGAGTACGGGTAACCGGAGGCTTCCAGTGCAACGCCCTGTGGATTTTCCCCAAGGGAATCGATGTGTTGACGGGGGACGCGCTCGATCGGTACTTTACTGGCGTTGGCCAATTCGATGACTTCAGCGAGGCGACCCTTTTCCTGAACGCCTTGCGCCAGGAGCAAGCGAAATGGTTGCCGGCGTTTGGCCCGCAAGGTCTCATAGACTGGGTTGCGCCCGGTGATCCATTCTTTCATGGGTTAGCCCCACCGCCAGGTGGAACCGTCTTTGGTATCCTCGATAGTCACCCCTTGCGCAGCGAGGCGGTCGCGCACTTGATCGGAGAGACTCCAGAGTTTTTGTTTGCGCAGTTCGGTGCGCAGTTCGACCAGCAGGTCGATGAATGGGCTGGCGGCTTGTTCTTTCTGCTCGACTGGTTGGTCCAGTCTTAATCCCAACACGCCGCTTAGCTCGCGGATCAGCGCCTGGGCGGGGTCCAACTCGGCCTGCTTGGCGCCAGCATCGCGCGCCTGATTGATCGCGCGGACCAGCTCGAAAAGATAGCCTAATGCGCCGGCCGAGTTGAAATCGCTATCCATAGAAGCGATAAATCCCTCGCGGGTCTTTGTCACTTGCTCATCCAGGGAGCAGAAAGCGGTAGCGCCGTCTGCGCTGGCGGACGGCTGGGCCGGGTTGAGGGCGCCGCGCAGTCGCTCCAGCCCACGCTCGGCCTGACCGATGATTTCGTCATTGAAGGTCATTGGGCTGCGGTAACCGGAATTTAGCACCATCAAGCGCAGGACTTCCGCGCTGTGGTTTTGCATGAACTCTTCGACGGTCACGAGT
>JAQTMA010000192.1:0-3914 GCA_028714615.1 Anaerolineaceae bacterium
ACGGCCTTTCTTACATTAAACTGGACGGCCAGATTGGATGCATGGTCAACGGCGCCGGCCTGGCGATGGCTACCATGGATATTATCAAGCTATTTGGCGGTGAACCGGCCAATTTCCTCGATATCGGAGGTGGCGCAGGTGCCGATAAAGTCGCCGCTGCGTTGCGCATCATCCTGACTGACCGCAACGTGAAGGCTGTCCTATTTAATATTTTCGGGGGTATCACCCGCTGCGACGAAGTTGCTCGCGGAATCCTGGCAGCACTCGCCGATGTGCATGTTACGGTTCCTATGGTGGTCCGCCTGGTCGGTACCAACGCGGAAGAAGGGCGACGCTTGCTCGCCGAGGCCAATATGGTCACCGCAGATACACTCGCCAACGCCGCTCAAAAAGCGGTTGCAGCATCCAAAGGAGGCGGAGATGAGCATCCTGGCTAACAAGAGTACTCGCCTGGTTGTCCAGGGCATCACCGGACATGAAGGCTTGTTTCACACGGAACAAATGTTGACCTATGGCACGAATGTCGTCGCGGGGGTCACCCCGGGGAAAGGCGGCGAATGGGTGCTCAATGGAAAAGTCCCGGTGTTTGATTCAATGAAACTGGCCGTTGATGCCACGGGCGCCAACGCCACCGTTATCTTCGTCCCAGCTCGAGCGGCCCCCGATGCCATGTTCGAAGCTGCCGATGCCGAGATCGACCTGATCATATGCATTACGGAGGGAGTACCCGTACAGGACATGATGCGTGTCCGGTCCTACCTGGATCATAAAAATGTCCGTCTGATCGGCCCGAACTGCCCAGGCCTGCTCACCCCAGGAGAGACCAAACTGGGTATCATTCCCGGTGAAATCGCCTTGCCGGGTAATATCGGCGTCATCTCACGCTCGGGCACCCTTACATACGAGGTACTCTATGCGATGAAACTTGTGGGCATAGGGGCCAGCACCTGTGTGGGGATCGGTGGAGATCCGGTGAAAGGCTTGAACTTTATTGAGATCCTTGAAATGTTCGAGGCTGATCCGCACACCGACAAGATCGTTCTGATCGGCGAGATCGGTGGCGCCGATGAGGAACGCGCCGCGGAATTTATCGCCAATCACATGACCAAACCCGTAGTCACTTTTATTGCCGGGCAAACTGCCCCACCTGGCCGTCGCATGGGCCACGCTGGAGCGATCGTCGAAGCTGGCTCGGGGTTGGCCGCCGACAAAGTTACCGCTTTAGAATCTGCCGGCGTCCGGATTGCCCACCACCCCGAAGAGATCCCCAGCCTTTTGATGGATTAGGATTTGTGGCTATCAATATAGCGGACTGCGTCACTGACGGATTTTATCTCCCGTGCATCATCGTCTGAAATATTGAGCCCGAACTTTTCACAAAAGCCGTCGATCAAAAAAAACTGGTCCATCGAATCAGCCTTTAAATCCTCGATAAACCGGGTATTCTCGGTGATAGGTTCGACGTCAATCTTTAAAACCTCAGCAATCACGTCTTTGACGCTGTCGAGCGTATCGGCCATGGAATGCCTCCTCATGCAGGGTTTGGTGATGAATTCTTGTCGATGAATTGTATCTTCCCTGCCCCATCTGTCAAGATGCTTCAACCAATCGTTGTTGACAGGAACGGTTGCGCGGGATAAGATTCTCTTTGGTAAACACAAACCCATGGAAGAAGTTTCGCCGACCAGTTCTCGAAAATCGGATCACATTCGCATCAACCTTGAGGAGGATGTGCGCTCCGGCCTGACCAACGGTCTGGAACGCTTTCGATTCATCCATCAGCCGCTGCCCGAGCTCGATCTCAATCAAGTCGATCTCACCCAAACAATATTCGGAAAACGTCTGGCTGCTCCCCTCTTGATCTCATCCATGACCGGAGGAACCACCGAAGCGGGCGCCATCAACCGCCTCCTCGCCCAAATAGCTCAGGAGGTGGGCATCGCCATGGGCTTGGGCTCTCAGCGCGCTGCTATCGAGCAACCCTCCCTCGCAACCAGCTTCCAGGTGCGGGATGTTGCCCCAGACATCCTCCTGTTTGCTAACCTTGGCGCCATCCAGCTCAATTATGGCTATGGCATCCGTGAATGCCTGCGTGCCGTCCAGATGATCCAGGCCGACGCCTTGATTTTGCATCTCAATCCTCTCCAAGAGGCGCTCCAACCCGAAGGGCAAACAAATTTTGGCAGCTTGCTCGACCGCATCAAAACCATCTGCCACGAGCTGCCCGTCCCAGTAATCGTCAAAGAGGTCGGTTGGGGAATTTCGGCGGAAGCCGCTCGCGCCTTGATCATGGCGGGAGTGGCTGCCATCGACGTCGCTGGCGCCGGAGGGACTTCCTGGTCGCAAGTCGAGATGTACCGTAGTCAGGACCCGCACACTGTCCGTATCGCCAGCGTATTCCGTGATTGGGGCATCCCCACGGCGGAATCAATCCAGCAAGTGCATTCCGTCGCTCCCAACACGCCCCTCTTTGCTTCGGGCGGTTTGCGCAACGGCGTCGAGGTTGCCAAGTGTATTGCCCTGGGCGCCTGCGCAGGTGGCATGGCCGGACCGTTTTTGAAGGCCGCCAGCCAATCAATTGAGGAAGCGCGGCGCACCGTTGATGAAATCATCCGCGAAATCCAGATCGCTATGTTCGCCTGTGGTGCTCGCAATCTCTCATCCCTCCAATCTACCCCTCTCGTCCGGCGAGATTCGACCCGAGAATAGCGTGATGTGATGGTTCTGGAAACGTACCTCAGCGAAATGCTCCCCGCAGTAGAAGACGAGCTGCGCCGTGTGCTGGATCGCGCCGTCTCGGCTGACATGCCTGAGCTGCGCGAGATGCTGGCATACCACCTGGGTTGGGCCGGAGAAAATGCCGGCGCTGAATCCAGGGGGAAGCGCATCCGTCCTCTCGTTGTATTGATGTGCTGTATTGCAGCCGGAGGCGACTGGAGAAAAGCCCTTCCCGCCGCCGCCGCCGTTGAGTTATTACATAACTTTTCACTCATCCATGACGACATTCAAGACCAGAGCCCATTGCGCCGCGGACGCCCTGCGGTTTGGGTGCGCTGGGGTATCCCTCAAGCGATCAATGCCGGCGATACCATGTACACGATGGCCTACCTGGCTGTGGCATGCCTCTCCGAAACGACTACGCTGCCGCTGGCCTTCCAGGCGTTGGGCTTGCTTCAACAAGCTTGCCTCTCCCTGACCGCCGGGCAATACCTGGATATCGATTATGAAAGCCGTTTGGAGATAGGTATTAAGGATTACTGGCCAATGGTCACGGGGAAAACGGCTGCCTTGCTGGCCGCTTGTGCTGAACTCGGCAGCCTGGTCGCCGGAGCAAACGAAAGCACCCAAACCGCCTTTCAACAGTTTGGCCAGTATCTTGGGCTGGCCTTTCAGGTACAGGATGATTACCTGGGATTGTGGGGCGATAGCGCCCTCACCGGGAAATCTGCAGAGAGTGACCTGGTATCCGGTAAGAAAACCCTGCCGGTGCTGTATGGATTAAGCCTGGGGGGAGAGTTCGCCCGCCGCTGGTCTGCTGGGAAAATTCTCCCGGAAGAAGCCTCCTCTATCGCCGCCATGTTGGCTCGCGAGGGTGCCCTCGAGTACACCCGCGAGACCACTAACCGCCTGACCCAACTCGCCCTGGAAGCCCTCCAAATCGCAACCTGTGACACGCACGGCGCAGATGCATTGGTGGAACTGGCCCGGCAACTCATGATCCGGCCTTCTTGATCGCAGATGCAAATCTATTGACATTCTTTACCGCCCTCGCTATAATCCTTGCAATCCTGCGGGCATAGTTCAGTGGTAGAACGCTTGCTTCCCAAGCAAGATATCGCGGGTTCGAGTCCCGCTGCCCGCTCCTTGTCCAGTGGTGGTGAAGAACCACCGCTTTTCATTATTGATATTCCTTT
>JAQTMA010000192.1:4014-7722 GCA_028714615.1 Anaerolineaceae bacterium
GTGACCGTGTTTTCCTGGCGGCCCTGGTTGGGCGTGATCTCCGACTATCACCTGCCCAATAATCACATTTTTCACAGCCTCCTGGTGAAGGTATCGAGCGCCATCCTGGGCGCCGCTTCATGGGCAGTCCGTTTTCCTGCCTTCTTGGGGGGCATCCTGTGCGTTCCGGCGGGATATGGAGTAGCCCGCCAAATATATGGTCGGGTTCCGGCTTTGTTCAGCGCCGGGCTGATCGCAGTTTTACCGATGCTCATCGATTACAGCGCGAATGCCCGGGGATACACGTTATATATGCTATTTTCCTTGCTCGTGCTGGGTCTCGCCATTTACTTGAGCAAACATAACAACCTGGCTGGATGGTTTCTGTTTGTCGTATTCTCAATCCTCGGATTTTACACCGTTCCTTTCATGCTCTACCCCATGGCCGCCGTAGGTTTCTGGTTATTCTCGAGTTCGCTCGTGGGGGTCACCCGGCCTGCCTATAACTCAACCTTACATTTCATGAAATATCTACTGGTTGCCGGGTTGGTGACGGCAGTGATCGTGGTTTTGCTATACTCACCCATCGCTATCGTCGGCACTGGGTTGAACTCCCTGCTAGGAAATTCATTTATTGCTCGCTTGAGTTGGGCGGATTTTTGGCCAACCTTGGGTGATCGCATCAAAACCACCTGGGGCGAATGGAATTATGACGTCCCCCTCATCTTCCAAGGGTTGTTGGCGGCGGGTACATTCCTCTCAGTGGCGCTGCATACCAGCATTAGCCGGGTGAAAGTGCCTGTTCAGATCACAACCTTTGTCAGCATCTTTGGAATACTGTTGATCCAACGTCCCGATCCGTTGACCCGTTTGTGGACTTTTTTGATCCCCCTCTGGCTCATCTGGGCCTGCGGTGGCCTGATTACGCCGCTGACCCGCTTGAGGTATCCGTGGAATCGGGCTTTATCGCTGTTCGCGGTTGTCGCATTCCTGATCCTCTCCGGGTGGTCTGTTCTGAGAGTTCAGCATTATTTTCCCGGGTGGCAGCCGGCGCCTGGTCCCACTGAATTGGTAGCTACATACCTGAAACAAACCCTGGTCGCTGGAGATGCGGTGGCAGTGGTGAGTCCGGATGATGCGCCTCTCTGGTTCTATTTGCAGCGCTTGCAAATCGCCGGTGCATTCGTCCATCACATTGACCTGACCCCCCACGAGCGAATTTTCGTAGTGGTAAACACCATTTATGCAGAAACGCCACAGATGGTGCTTGAGGCTCACAATTTATCCCCAGACACCTATCAGGTCAGCGAAGCTGCGACCATCGCCCGCTATAATACCCTCGAAATATACCGTTTTCTCCGGCGCTGAGCTGCAAGCTTACGGGGTGGATTTCCCCAGCCCAGATATAAAGGGGAGACCCACCCCAAATAGGTGTATCACGGATTGATCAAGCCGCAACGGTGCGGTTTTCAGAGTACGTGCGGATGGCTTCCTTCATTCGTTCCCAGTTATCGGGATTGAATGGGATCAAACCGGTATTGCGTAGAGCGTTTCCCACTTCATAGGGTTCAAGTTCGAGTGTCCGGCCGAACTTTATTAGTTCTTCTTTGGTGCGCTGGTCCTTCTGCTCGATTTTTAGACGGTCGACTGCTGCCTTCTCCGCTTCGCCTTGAGCGATGATCGCGCGCAACTTCAGGCGATCATCATCTGTCATCTCGTGCTCGCTTAATCCCTCGCCCTCGGCTGGGTTCGTCAAATCGGCTGGTTGGCGCATATATTCTCGGATAGCTGCCCAGGTGCATTTCGGCAGCCGGAGTGGCAAGACCGGTACCGATACCACCCCAGGTTCCCCATTCAGTTCCTTGATGTACCGTTGGGGAATATCCTTGGGTGGTTTGCTGGGATCGCTTATGTAGACTTTCCGGTCGATACGGCATTTGAGCACGCGTGCTGCCGGAATACCACCTGGACCGATTTCGAGCCATACAAACAGGCTGGATAGCATATCCAGGGTTTCTTTCCCTTTTGGCTCCTGAACCGGCCGTCCATACGCGTCTTTTACCACCGAGTTTCCTGCCCACTTGTCGCGCAGGTGGACGACGACAAACACCATCTTGCACTTGCTTGCCCACCGAGTGAGCAACTGCGAGTACTTGGCTTTCACATCGCCCCACTTGAGCGCGCTCATGGATGCGTATTGCGCCGGGTTATGGCCAAACTCCTGCGGGTGTGTCTCCACGTAAGCCTGGATACCGTCCTCCAATAGAGAGGCATTATCCAACACGATTACGTCATACTGCCCCGGCTGGATTCCATCCAGTATCTCGACGGACTCCTCATAGAGATTCACCATTTTGTACCCTTCTGGGTATTTCTCACCCAGGATTGACTGCATATCCATATAAGCGAAGGGAAGCTGTTGGGCAAACCCCTTTTGCGACTTCTCGAAATCGATCACCAGAGTCCGCTCAGGGGCTGCGCCTGTGCCTAAAGTAAACGTCGATTTCCCGCTCCCGTAGGGGCCTGTAACGATAATGATCTCCGGTGCGGGTAATGGCCAAAGCTCTTCAAATTTCTTCATTTTGAATCTCCTCTACAAACTACGACGGATATAGAACCTTTGTTCTATTTAGCTAATTCTACCTATTTTGTCGGAATTTGTCAAGAGGTTTTTTTAACAGAGCACCTTTTTTTAATACTTTAGGGATTGCGCCGCTCGTAAAGATATCCGCTCCCCCGCACGTTGATGATCCACCGCGACCCTCCCGGAACGCGTGCCAGTTTGCGTCGCAGCCGGCTGATTAATGGGCGCAGCACCAGCGCCGCTTCAGTGGGTTCGATGGTATACCCCTGCACTTCTTGCACGATATCGACGGGAGAGACCACCTGACCAGGATGTCCGACTAGAATCCCCAACAGGCGCCCTTCCGACGGGGTCAGCACCACCAGGTGTCCTGCCCATGTAATCGTCCGCCTGGCGAAGTTAATCGTAATCCCGTCTAAACGGTTAACCACTTGCTTTCCATAGGTTGGTCCTCCCTGTGTTGCCAGCCCCTCTTGGACATTTTCGAGCGCTTTGCTGACGCTTCGCACCAGTTTGGAGGCTGTCATTGGATAAATCAGGAAATCGGTCACGTGGTGTCGCAATCCTTTGAGCACCGCTTCGAAGGAGCGCTGTTTGGAGAGCAGAATCACCCGTGTATCTGGATACAACTCTTCCACCGTGCGGATCAGGTCGAAACCGCTTTCAACCGGTATGGTCATCTCAAGCAATAGCAGGTCATACTGCTCACGTTCGAGCAGATGGGCGGCTCCTTCACCGGTGGTGACGCTACTCAAGCTCCAGGCTTCCCGAAGGAGAGTATTCGAAAGAAATCTGCTCAGCGTTTCATCGTTCGCTGCAATCAAGACACGCGCTGCCATCCTTTATCCTCGTTTCCCTGTCAGGTTACGGCATTGTTGGATTATCCAGGTGGTTAGGATTATACAAGCATTAAATTTTTTTTGGAGGACATTTATCTGATTGGTTCTCCCCAGGCCACTTTTTCCCTTCCTGGATCATCCACCGGTTTAGCGATATTTACCAAATTCTCCTAAATCCCTTGTCAATTTAGCACATATATTCTATAATACCCCTCCTCGAACCTTACCAACCGCATATGCATTCCACTTGTCTCCCCGCGGCATGGGGTTTGGTCAAACCTCCCAAATCCTTCAATCCCAACCCCG
>JAQTMA010000193.1:0-2206 GCA_028714615.1 Anaerolineaceae bacterium
GCCCAAGCAGCTTGAACTTCATCGTTGCGCGTAAACAGGGTAGCATCCCCAATCAGTACATCCTGGATAAGTCTTTCGTAGGCCTCGGGTGGTTCACCTCCAAAAGTGTCTGTGTAATTGAAGCTCATTTGTACCGGTGCAATCGTATCAGTCGGTCCAGGCGCTTTCGCTCCGAAACTCAATGTAATGCCTTCATCCGGTTGGAGGTTCAGCACCAGAACGTTAGGCGCATCGCCGGCCATATTTCTCCATCCGAAAAGCGAAAGAGGCACCTGCCGGAATTGTATGGCGATCTCCGTCAAATGGCGAGCAAGCCTTTTTCCTGAACGAATATAAAATGGCACCCCCGCCCAGCGCCAATTGTCGACAAATAACCTGGCTGCCATGTACGTCTCGGTGACCGACCCAGAAGGTACACCGCTCTCATCTTTATAGCCGGGAACCCTCTTTCCATCACTCATCCCCGAAACATATTGCGCCCGATACGTGTTGTGGATGGCCTCTTGATCTTTCATCGGACGTAAAGCGTTCAATACCTTCACTTTCTCGTTGCGAACAGCGTCCGGGTTGAAGGCAACCGGCGCTTCCATAGCTGTCAATGTAAGTAGTTGAAGCGCGTGATTTTGGAAGACATCCCGAATGACACCGGCTGTGTCATAATACCCAGCTCGAGATCCAACGCCGTACGTTTCAGCTACTGTGATCTGCACGTGGTCCACATAGTGACGGGTCCATAATGGTTCGAAAATACCATTCGCGAAACGTAATACCAGGATATTCTGAACGGTGTCCTTTCCCAGGTAGTGATCCATGCGATAGACCTGGTTCTCGTTGAAAGCCTTGTGGACCACACCTTCTAATGCTTCCGCCGAATCCAAATCTCGGCCGTACGGTTTTTCGATGACGATCCGCCTCCATCCGCTACCACTCTTTGCCAGCTTGCTTTCGCCGAGCTGAAGAACAATATCTGCATACGCTTCAGGCGGAGTGGCCAGGTAAAATACGATATTCTCGATTTTGAGGTTACGAAGCAGATGCGCAAGGGATTGATATCCATTTACATCGTCAAAAGTAGACTGCACATAACGGGCTCGACAGACCAAATCCTCCAGTACTTCTGTATTAACCGGGCGGCTTTGAGCGAACTGCTCCACTCCTTCACGTAAAACATCACGAAGCTTCTGGTCATCCCAATCCCGCCTGGCAAATCCAATGATCGTCAATGGGGTCGCCAGCCGACCGGCCAATGCGAGCTCATACAATGCCGGAATTAGTTTGCGATGGGTCAAGTCGCCGGTAACGCCGAAGATCACAAATGCCACAGGGCTGTTTGGCGCCGATTTTTCCACAGGAATGATCATCTCACCTCTCCAACCTATTGCTTGATTTCATGGCCCCCAAATTGATTGCGCATGGCTGCCAGCAGGCGGTTAGCATAACTATTCTCATCCTGACTTTCAAAACGCCGGAAGAGGGCTGTGGCGATGACAGGCGCAGGAACACCCTGGTCGATTGCCTCTTTTACAGTCCACCGACCCTCGCCGGAATCAGCGACCCAGGGTTTGATCCCCTCCAATGTTGGATTATCTGCTAAAGCCGCAGCGGATAAATCCAGCAACCAGGAGCGCACCACCGAACCTGTCCGCCAAATTTCTGCGATCTGGTGGGTATCAAATTGGTAATCGTTTCTGGATTGTAGCAGGTCGAACCCTTCGGCCAGAGCTTCCATCATGCCGTATTCGATCCCATTATGCACCATTTTCACATAATGTCCGGCTCCACTGGAGCCAACATGGCCCCAACCCTGGTTAGGAGCTGGCGCCAGGGTTTGGAATATTGGTGTTAGGCTTTCTACTGCTTCGGCTTCGCCGCCAATCATCAACGAATATCCTTCTTTCAATCCCCAAATTCCTCCCGAAACACCCACATCTAGAAAATGGATATTTCGTTCTGCGAATCTTTTCCCGCGACGCATGGAATCGTGGAAATTTGCATTCCCGCCGTCAACCAAGATGTCCCCTTCCGAAAGGAGATCAGCCGTTACTAGGAGCATCTCTTCCGTCGGTCCCCCGGCCGGCACCATTGTCCAGACGGCGCGCGGCGCCTCGAGGTTTCTGACCAAATCCTCGAGGCTGAAAACGGGAATGAAACCCGGATGTTCTTGAGCCAGCTCAAGTGTGAGGTTGGAAGTGCGGTTATAAATGAC
>JAQTMA010000193.1:2306-7681 GCA_028714615.1 Anaerolineaceae bacterium
GATGGTTACTCCCAACAATCAAGTTCTGAACGCGCTCGAACACAGAATTCCCTGGTTTTAACGTCTCTGGGACCAATCCGTTTTCCCCCTTAATAAGGTGTCTCTGGATGGAACCGGGCGTATTTTCCCAAAGCTGATGACGTCGGAGGATCTCCAACGCCTCCTGAAACGTGGAGGGATCTGGTACCGTAGGACCAGAAGCTATCGTATCCAATGGACTACCTACCACATCGGATAATATCAACGTTAACATTTGTGCTGGCTCGGCGGCTTTTACAATCCCCCCACCTTTCATCTGGTCCAGGTGTTTGCGGAGAGTATTGGTCTCCTGGATGGTTGCGCCACATGCGAGTAAGGCGGATGTCAAGGTTTGCACGTCGGTCAGGCTAACATCTTCGACAGGCCTGGTAAGCAAGGCTGATCCACCCCCCGATATAGCGCAGATGACCAGGTCATTTCGACCGGCCTTTTGTAACCAATCCTCAACTCGCTTGCCAGCCTCCAAGCTGCCCTTACCAGGAAGGGGATGTTCACCTTGGAGAATTTCAATACGCTCCAAGCCTGCTGCAGGCTGAGAAACCACATGCTTTGTCACCACAACCCCACCTGTCAAATAATCCCCAACCCGATCTACAACGCCTTGTGCCATCCCAATGCTGGCTTTTCCAATAGCGATCAAGAATACATGATCGTACTTATCCATTGCATACTCAATCCCGCAAGCGATCAGGGTGTGCCCACGAAGCTCCAAATGGTTTTGAACAGCTATTCTTGGGTCCGCCGCCTGGAGTGCAGTGCGGAGAATCCGCACGATGCGGTCTGGTTGAGGGAACCGAGCGATGCTGACAGGAAGGGAAGAGAATTTGATTTCCATGAGTAGGATTTTATCCCTGTTTGAGAAATCGATTGGTGAAATCGGTTGAGCTCCGAATAGATCGTCCTCATGTATAATGATTTAATCGATTTCCTTCAAGATCTACCAGACGAGGGAAGTACGAATATCTGGCATGGTTAATTCCCCAAATGATGTTATGTTGAACCTTCCTAAGGAAACACAAATCCGGTTCACTACACGGTTGTGGCCTGGCCTTGTTCTCGTCCTATTTACACTGGAAATCATATTTCCATACCGGGGATGGATGATCCTATTAGTAGGATTGGGGAGTACCGTCCTCATCGGGTTTCTATGGGTGCGATCCCTCAGAAACCATCTGCGCATCACCCGTGAAATGCGCTATGGGTGGGCGCGGGTTGGTGATTTGCTGGAGGAACGTTTTACTATTTCGAATTTGGGATGGGCGCCGGGCATTTGGGTGGAACTGATCGACCGGTCAACCGTCCCTGGTTACGAGGCCAGCCGGGTGACGGGGGTATCGGCCCACGCAATAACGGCCTGGATTACCCATCAAGCATGCAGCCGGCGAGGTTTGTATACTCTTGGACCGACGGAACTGAGGAGTGGAGATCCCCTTGGCGTGTTTACACTCCACATCTACCAACCAGATTCGTCTACGTTGTTAGTTACTCCAGCGATTTTACCGCTCCCATCCATCCAGGTAGCAACCGGTGGACGGGCAGGTGAAGGCCGCCCTGCCCGTCGAGTTATAGAGCAGTCAGTGCTGTCCTCTGGAGTGCGTGAATACACTCCTGGAGACAGTCTCCATCGAGTGCATTGGCCAACAACCGCAAGACGGGATGAAACCTTTGTGAGGACATTCGACCACATGCCGGCTGGCGATTGGTGGATTCTGGTTGATCTAGACCATCGCTTTCAATGTGGAGAAGGGCTCAAATCCACGGAGGAGACGATCATCATCCTGGCGGCATCGCTTGCGGATCGCGGGTTAAGAGCGGGTATACCCGTGGGACTTATTTCCAATGGTTCCGAAATGGCATGGCTGTCCCCACGCAGCGGAGATGGGCAGCGTTGGCAAATCCTGGAAGCTTTGGCTAGAGCTGCTCCGGGTGACTATCCATTAGCTACCCTACTCGAGAAGGTAGCTCCTTCCATACGCCACCAGGCTAGCCTGGTTGTCATCAGCGCCAACCCACGCGGCGATTGGTTGCCTGGGTTGCTGAAATTGGCATGGCGAGGAACGGTACCGACCGTTTTGGCGTTGGATCTTGAGGCGTTTGCAGGCGGTCAATCCGTTCGGGGTCTCGAAGCGGTTCTTGATGAGCAGAGTATCACCCATTACACGATTACCCCCGATCTTCTCAACCCAGCAGAAGGTCAACCGGCGCCTGAGAACGCTTGGGAATGGCGTACATCCCCCCTGGGTAGAGCAATCCCCATCCACCGCCCGAGGGACCTTGCCTGGAGGGACTTGCGGTGACCACGATTGAGCGCCACTTGCACAGCCGCGTTGCGATTGCCAGCATACCCTCGGGATTGCTACTCATCGGGGCATTCATCAGCCTGGCGAGCGGATTACCTGCTATGGTACGGGGATTGGATGGTGGCTTGCTCTGGCTCCTTTCCATCGTGGGTTTACTGGCAGGTTGGTTTCTCGCCCGGTACAAGCTACCCGACCTACCCGGTGTGCTTATCCTGATGTTGGTCGGGTTTGTGGCGCTGGTTGTATGGCTGTCAGGTCTGGCGGTGCATGTGCTGATTGCAGCTTGGGCGCTTATCGGCAATCATACCGGCGCTCTTTTGTGGCTATACGAATTTCAACCGCATAACGAAATACTCTCCCAATCTATGAATGCTTTAGTGTCCAGCTTTGGTGTGATCTTCACGCGCCTGGCAAGTTGGGTTAGCAGCATTCGCCTGGGAGAACCCAGGTATGATCCGCTCATCACTGCTTTATTATGGGGATTCACAGTATGGAGCGCTGCTGTTTGGGCGGGATGGGCAATCCACCGGCGTAAGCAGGTATTACTAGTATTACTGCCTGCTCTGGTCTTGTTGGCCGGAAGCTTCGGCTTGGTGCGTTTTACACCTACTGCCATATTGATCTTCTTTTGCAATTTACTTTTGTTAAACGTGTTGGTCAGCCAGATCTACCGAGAACAGCGCTGGGATTCGGCCAACACCGACTATACCCTGGAAATCCGGTACGACCTGGCTGTCTCGGCAATCCCCCTATCACTACTAATCCTTTCTGCAGCAGCACTGATTCCGTTTATCTCCGTTAAACAATTCACCGACTACTTTCAGGATCAATCCCGTGCCCCTGCTGCACAACAACCCAGCCTGGCTGAATCGATTGGATTGAATCCATCTCCGCAAGAACCAACCGGGGTAGACAAATTACGCTCCCCTGGATTGCCCCGAGAACACCTCATCGGCTCAGGACCAGAATTGGGGAAAAAAGTGGTGATGACTATCACCCTGAGTGGTTCACAAAATGAAAACGCAGGATACTATTGGCGTGGTCTCACTTATGATCGGTATACAGGACAAGGCTGGGCTACCCATCCAACAGGGAATAATAACTTTCGACCCGGGATGAAATTGTTTTCCTATGACCCGCAGTTATTCCGTCCATTGCACGAAGACATCCACAGGGTCGAGCCTTTAGGCGGAATCTTGTATCACACCGGCCTCTTATTAACCTCCAACCGGCCATTCTTCTCGGAGCGCCGAGCCCAACTCGATCTATTTGCGGCAAGTATTAAATTCAATACCTATCAGGTGGATTCGGCTGTCCCAATCTACAATCGCACCGATTTGCGCTCAGCAGGGATCGATTATCCATCTCAGGTGCGCGAGCTTTACCTGGACTTGCCTAACGATCTTCCTCAACGAGTTTATAACCTGGCGCGTGACTTAACCGCCTCGCAAGCCAATGCTTACGATCAAGCGCTGACCATCCAGGATTTTCTTCGTCAGTTCCCGTATACACTGGACTTGCCTGCTCCTCCTCCCGACCGCGACATCGCAGACTACTTCCTGTTTGAGCTTAAGAAAGGTTATTGCGACTACTATGCAACCGCCATGGTGGTGCTCTCCCGGGCGGCTGGGATACCTGCTCGCCTGGTCATGGGCTATGCAAGTGGGCATTACGACCCAACTCTCGGCGCAATGGTGATTACCGAGGCAGACGCCCATTCATGGCCAGAGCTGTATTTTCCCGGATATGGTTGGGTGGAATTCGAGCCCACCTCCTCCCGCAGCCTACTTTTCGAATCAGACCGCGCCATATACCAATCTCCATTCATTCCCACTCCTGGAACTCAAGGGATATCGGGAATAACCGGGCTGGGGAAAAAAGTGGATCCGCGAGCCTTTTTCTTGTTAGTTTTGGGATTTCTGGTCGTCCTTTTGATCATCATTGTATGGGACCGATGGCGTGAACGCTCCCAGCCTGCCGTCATTAGCCTGGAGCGTGCGTACCGGACTATGCGTAGCTCAGCAGCATGGTTGAACTGCCCAACCAAACAGGGAGATACACCCTTGGAGACGGCCAAACGCATGGCGGGCTTTTTGGAACCAAAGCAACCTGCAAGTTGGTCGTCTGTGATTGTATTAGTTGCCCAGCAGGAAATTCTGGAATTTACCAATATTTATTCCCGGGCAGCCTATGGATCAATGCCCATTCCATCCCAGGATCACATCCACGGAATGGCCCTATGGCGCCGGTTACATTTACGCTTGTGGTTAATCCGGCTAGGAATTCCTCTCAAGCGCCAACATCGGGGAGAACAATGAGGACGTCACCTTATCCTGTTTACCACGTCCACCTCATCCCGACGATCCGGCTCATCCTGGCAGCCTTGACCTGCCTCCCCAGGTCTTTCCAGCAAGATTCTCGCCATTTCCTGCAGGGTTGTTCTCAAATCAAGGTCATCGGGGTACCACCCGATCTGAACTGTTATGAGCATGGCCTGTTGGTAACCTTCAATCATTATTTCCGCCCCGGGTTCGATGGGTGGTGGCTGGGTTTTGCCCTGGCGTCAATCCTACCTGCCGATTTCAAACTGGTAATAACTTCAGCGCACACATTCTCTGGTCATTCCTTGCGCACATGGCTGCAAACTCCATTCTCCCGCTTTTATCTGCGGAAGGTGGCCCAGGTATATGGCTTTTTGAGTATGCCCCCTATGCCACCGCGTCCCTGGGAATCGCAAGATCGTTTTTTGGCCGTCCGCCATTTACTAAATTACGCCCGGAACACATCTCGTCCGCTCATCGGATTTGCCCCGGAGGGTGGGGATACTCCCGATGGCTGCTTGAGCCAACCGTTTCCAGGGGTGGGGCGGTTGATGGGACTGCTGGCCCGCATAGGGTTATCCTTCCAGCCGGTTGGTATTTACGAAAGCCAGGGTTCGCTGTGCTTGAATTTTGGCCAACCTTACCGTTTAGAACCCGAAT
The DNA here is from genome assembly GCA_028714615.1 of Anaerolineaceae bacterium. The sequence goes on from JAQTMA010000193.1 coordinate 7,627, forward strand.
TGATGCTTACAACCCACGATAGCGACGAGAGCACTTCCACTCGTGTTATGCGGGC
>JAQTMA010000194.1 GCA_028714615.1 Anaerolineaceae bacterium
CGAAGCCCCTCCCCAATTTCTCCGGCGCGGATATGGGCTTTGCTCTCCGAAACCAACTTTTCGATCTGATCCGATTCCATAAAAGGCGTTCCCCGATCAGAACAAGACCTTATTTGCGAAACTCATTCCGCCACAACAGTAAGTAGATTCCGAATATGATTAAGCCAATCGAGCCTGTATTCCCGATGAAACTCAATGCGTTACCCGGGTTACCCCCGATATATAATCCCCAACCAACCATTGCCAGGACGCCGCCAGGGATGAGTGGCCACCATATAAAGCGTTGGATACTCATCCGGGAAAAGACGGTGATCAATCCCCAACCTAGCGCGAAGATCACCAGCATGGTACCGGTTTGGGTGAGTCCGTTTACGCTGCCTGTTTGTCCCCAAGGGTAGTAAATTCCAGGACCGATGGTGAGTAAGAGACAACCTGGGATGATCAGGCCGAGCTTACTGCCCATCAATCCGCATACCAATAAGGTTAAGCCGATCCCGGTCAGCAGATAAAGCCCTAACTCGAGGGGATTGAGCGGAGTGAATAAGGTAAATACGCCCAGACCTGCGGATACGATGGCTGGCACAAGAGACCAGTAGGCCGGTCGGGAGTTTATCCGGACAGAGAATATCAGGATCAATAACCAACCAACCGCATTAAGCAGCAGAAAAATCCCCAGGCGGATTGCTACTGCTGCCTCTGACCATGGAAAGGACGCCGCAAAACCACCGGCTCCGACCCCACTCATTATTCCGCCGGCAATCAAGAAACGATACTGCCGGTTGAAAATTCCCCGTAACAACATAAGCAATCCCGCGATAAAAGGCACCGAAATCGTGAGCCAGCCTGTGTGGATGTACTGATCTGCCAACACCAGAACGCCGAACAATATCAATGCCAGGCCTGCTTGAGAGGATAGATTCCAGCGATGTCCCCTGTTCGGTTGTTTTTCCGTGGCTTTGTCCATCCAGTCTCCAGATTGGATTACTTCAGATAACCCATTTCTCGCGCACGCAGGACAGCCTGCAGGCGGTCTTGCGCGCCAATTTTGCCTAATATATTGGTCAGATGGTTTTTGACGGTGCCTTCAGCAATCACCAGATGGTCGGCGATTTCTTTGTTGCTTGCACCGGTGGCCACCAGGCGAAGCACTTCCAGCTCGCGATCTGATAGTATTGGACCTTTATTACCGTCTGATGAGGGAGTTGGTCCAGAGATGCGCGCAAATTCAGCCAGCACTTTTGCAGTAATAGATGGCATCAAGAAGTATTCACCGCGAGCCGCCGCATTGATCGCTTCAAATAGTTTATCTGATGAAGTATCTTTGAGCAGATAACCGACAGCCCCAGCCCGAAGACCATCGAATACATACTCATCATCGTCAAAAGTAGTCAGCACGATGACCCGGCACCCTGGGAGCTGATTCTTGAGGCGGCGAGTAGCCGTAGCCCCATCCATTACAGGCATCCGCAGATCCATGAGGATTACATCCGGGTGATGTTCCAAAGCCAATCGAAGAGCCTCTTCTCCAGTGGAGGCTTCTGCTACTACCTGAAAATCGGACTGTACGGTGAGAAGGGTGTGGAGCGCTTCCCGAAAGAGGACTTGATCATCTACGATGAGAACACGAATGGGGGTCTTCATCCAGGCAACACCACTTCCAGGCAAAACCCTTCACCTTTTGCAGACTGCAAAACCACTTCGCCCCCAAGCAGATGAGCCCTCTCTTGTATGCCGAGTAAACCAAACCCTCCCTCAAGATTGTCTGAGCCGGCGCCGTTATCCTGAATTTCTAAACGGACATGGGATGGATCGCTGTAATCCAGAACGATATTGACGTGAGAAGCATGGGCGTGCTTCCGGGTATTGTTGAGACCCTCCTGGGCGGCGCGATATAACGTCAAGTGGGCTTGCGGAGTAAGAGGGCGGGGTTTACCCAACAGTGAAAAACGAGAAGTTATGCGGCTATCCAGGCTGTCGCCTGGCATACGTTCCAATACCTCTGGGAGGGGCTGCTCCTGGCCGGGGGAGGCGCGCAAAGCAGCTACAGACTGGCGTACATCTACCAGGGCGTCCTGGGCGAGGTTTTGCGCTTTGAACAACGTCTCATCTACCAGAGGAATGGGGGAACGCATCAAGGCGCGAGCAGCCTGGATCTGCATATAGATGGCGGTCAGGTAATGGCCAAGCCCATCATGGATTTCGCGCGCCAAACGGTTGCGCTCTCGAGTGATCGCGAGCTCCTCAGCCTGGACAGCGTAACCACGTAAGCGCTGATTAACCTGTTCCAGCTCATCAACGAGCAGTTCGACATGGGTGCGGGCGTTTTCTTCGTTCAATGCCATTTGCGTGAAGACCATAATAAAAACAGCGCCTGCTAAGAAGATAGGAAGCCCGCCGAGAACGGCGTTCCAATCATGGGAGTAGAGGAAAGTCGATAGGATATACGCCAGGATGACAGCTAGGTTAGTGATGCGTTCGTATACCGGGTCAAGGAAAACTACCGCGTGGCCGACTAATGGAATAAGGATCAGGGCGTTGAACCCAGCTCCACGACTCAGGTAAACGATCAGAGCCCCCAGTGGAATTTGCAAGGAAAAATACGCCAAACGAGGAGTTAAGGAGTCGGAATGCGCACAATAGTCGTATCCATACACACCGATGGCGATATAGGCGGTCCCTAACAGCATGATCAGTGTAATGTCAAGCAGTGAAGTTATTTTTTGGACCTGGCTGAACATGGCAAAATACGAAGCCAACACCACGATTGCAAATGCTAACCGGCTGCCACTTCCCAGGGTGATCCGTAGATTTCTTCTTCGCGCCATGCACCTTGATTATAGCATCGGGTGATGGGGTAAGCGCATTTCGGTGTTCGTCAGCTTCTTATGGTCATACCTGCCGATATGACCATCGGATGTGACCTACGGCACATCTGTAGAGGGATGGTGCTGGCTATACTGGGATTACCTTTTACCGGAGAAAGGGTCCGGTATGATTCTGGTGTATGGGCTTGGTAGGGAGACGTACTTATGAATATCCTTATGATTTACCCGGAATTCCCCGACACATTCTGGAGTTTCAAACATGCCCTACGGTTTGTGAGCCGGCGAGCATCATCGCAACCTCTGGGCTTGATTACGGTAGCCAGCATGTTACCGGAAGAGTGGAACAAACGCCTGGTGGATGTGAATGTACAGGTGCTCACCGATGAAGATCTGAGCTGGGCGAATATTGTTTTTCTGGGCGGGATGATCGTACAGCGAGACTCGGCCAAGAGCATTGCCGCCCGGTGTAAACAAGCCGGACTAAAGATTGTTGCAGGTGGACCGCTTTTTACAATGGAGCATCAAAATTTCCCGGAGATCGATCATTTTGTCTTGAACGAAGCTGAGATCACCCTTGCGCCCTTCCTGGCTGATCTCGAAAAGGGTACACCCCGCCGGATTTACCAGACAGATGAGTTCCCGGATATCACCCAAACCCCTATTCCAACCTGGGACCTGGTAGATCGTAAACATTACGATGCAATGAGCATCCAATTCTCCCGTGGATGCCCTTATAGCTGCGATTTCTGCAATATCACTTCCCTGCTTGGCCACCGCCCCAGGACAAAGACCGCAGCTCAAATTGTCGCCGAATTGAACGCACTTTACGCAACCGGATGGCGGCGGAATGTTTTCTTTGTAGACGACAATTTCATCGGCAACAAACGCATTCTGAAAGAGGAAGTACTGCCGGCATTGATCGCATGGCGCAAGGGGAAGAAGGGTTGCAACTTTTCAACGGAAGCTTCGATCAACCTGTCGGATGACCCGGAGCTGATGCACTTGATGGTGGCTGCAGGCTTCAACTCGGTTTTCGTGGGCATCGAAACCCCTGACGATGGCAGCTTGACTGAGTGCCACAAAAATCAAAACAAGAACCGCGACTTGATCGAGAGTGTGAAGCGTTTGCAGCGCGAGGGATTGCAGGTAATGGGTGGCTTCATCGTCGGGTTTGATAACGATACCCCTTCAATCTTCCAACGCCAGATCGATTTCATTCAGAACAGTGGAATTGTGACTGCGATGGTTGGATTGTTGCAAGCTCCTCCCGGAACCCAGCTTTACAACCGCATGGAAAAAGAAGGGCGGTTGGTGAACGAGATGTCTGGGGATAACGTGGATGGCACCAGCAACATCGTCCCGAAAATGGATGCCGGAGTGCTCTACCGGGGATATAAAGGATTGATGGATCAGATCTATTCTCCGGATTTATTTTATGAGCGGGTTAGGAATTTTCTGCGAGAATATACACCGGTCGGGGCGAAAGTAAAAATTGAACCGGTTGAGATTCTCGCGTTTTTTCGCTCAATCTACCGGTTGGGAATCCGTGGGATTGAAAGGGTCCATTACTGGAAACTCTTTTTCTGGACGTTATTCAATTATCCCAATAAGTTCCCATTGGCGATCACCTTCTCGATCTACCGGTTCCATTTCGCCAAGGTAAACGAGCTGCACTTGAAACAATCTGCTGAGCGTGCAACCGGTTGACGTGGCGCTAGAAATACCATAGGGGTTGCCCTTTTGGACAACCCTAAGGATGAGTCGATAACCATACGGATTGGTATGGGGAGATGAAAAACTGCAGTCGGCCGTCGGGTGTGAGAGGATATTCCTGGTGAGTGAGCAGATCGCGCAAGGGACTGTTGAAATTGAATTGAAGCGGGATATCAATCGATTGGATATCCTCAGATAGATTGTGGATCACGCAAACTCCGCTAATGCCTAGTTTTCTGACAAATGCCAGGATCGACAGGTTATCGCCTTGAATGAACTCGATCGCACCCTGGCTGAAAACGGGGAACTGTTTTCGGATGGCAATCATCCTGCGGATCGTGTGCCACAGCGAAAGCGAGTCGGCGCGCTGTTGCTCAACATTGATGTGCTGATATCCAAAGCGTTCGTCATCGATGATGGCATCGTATAGGCGATCAGGGGGAGCGTTCGAAAAGCCCGCGTTCAAGCTCGCATCCCACTGCATGGGCGTGCGCACCCCGTCTCGATCTTTTAGCCAGATACTATCTCCCATCCCGATTTCATCACCATAATAGATGATGGGGGAGCCCGGCAGGGTAAAAAGGATCGAGTTGAGCAATTCGATCTTGCGCCGGTCACCGTCCATCAACGGGGCCAGTCGGCGGCGGATGCCCAGGTTCAACCGCATTCGTGGTTCGGGAGCGTAAATATTCCATAGCAGTTCACGTTCTTCAGGCGTGACCATTTCGAGAGTCAGTTCGTCGTGATTACGCAGGAAGGTACACCATTGACAATTATCGGGGATCGGTGGGGTTGCCTGGCTGATGTTGACAACCGGGCGATAATCCTGCAGAGCGAGCGACATATAAAGACGTGGCATGAGCGGGAAATTGAAGGCCAAGTTAAACTCATCGCCGCTCCCAAAATAGGTGCGCACATCACGTGGCCACTGGTTCGCCTCGGCTAGCAAGATGCGCTCCTGATATTGAGTGTCGATCTCCTTTCGCAGCTCCTTTAAATATGCATGGGTTTCAGGAAGGTTTTCACAGGTGGTTCCAGACCGCTTGAACAGGTAAGGGACGGCATCTGCGCGGAAGCCATCTAATCCCAAATCCAACCAGTACCGCATGATATCCAGCATGCCCTGGCGGACGGCGGGATTGTCGTAATTCAGATCTGGTTGCTGGGGAAAGAACCGGTGGAAATAGAACTGCTGAGTTTGCGGATCCCATTCCCAATTGGATTTTTGACTATCGACAAAGATGATCCGGGCTTCTTGGTAGAGTTGATCGGTGTCGCTCCATATATAGTAATCCCGAAAAGGCGATGTGCGTGAGCTGCGGGCAGCCTGGAACCAGGGGTGCTGGTCGGAGGTGTGGTTGACCACCAAGTCGGCGATAACACGTAAACCTCGTCGATGGGCTTCCACCAGGAAGGTTTTAAAGTCTTCCATCGTTCCATAATCCGGATGGATGGCATAGTAGTCAGCAATATCGTAGCCATCATCCACCATCGGAGATGGATAGATTGGCAGCAGCCATAAACAGTCCACCCCCAGGCTGACGAAGTAATCCAACCGGTCGGTCAGGCCACGGATATCCCCGATGCCATCACCGTTCCCATCCGCGAAAGACCGGACGTATACCTCATAAAAGATTGCATTCATGTACCAAGGCAAGTTACTTTCAGGCACCAATCATCACCTCTCCATGACAATACGCCAACGATTGTGACACTTATCTGCCACACGTTGATTATCCCTTGACAGATCCGGCCAGCAAACCGCGGACAAAAAAACGTTGGAGACCAAAGAAAACCACCATCGGGAGCAACATCGAGAGAAATGCGGCTGCAGTTAGCAAATGCCAACCACTGCCATGCGAAGTAACCATGTTAGAAATCTGATAGGTCATGACAGGATGGGAGCCTCCAAGGAATACTAACGCTACCAGGAGGTCATTCCAGATCCACAGGAATTGGAAGATACCCAGGGATGCAATTGCCGGAACGGAAAGAGGCAGCGCCAGCCGCCAGAACGCCGTCCAATGATTGGCGCCGTCCAGGTATGCCGATTCGAACAGTTCTCGTGGAAGACCTCCTAAAAAGTTACGCATCAGGTAAATGGCGTAGGGAAGGCCGAAACCGGTATGGAAAAGCCAGATTCCCAGGAAGGTGCCGCTCAATCCGAGTTGAGCATACAGCCGTGAAATGGGGATCAAGGTCATCTGAAGGGGCACAATTTGCAAGCCGACCAGCAAGGCGAACAACCACTGGCGTCCACGGAAGTGCATCCAGGAGAAGGCGTATGCAGCAAAGGCAGCAAATAAAATCGGGAGAAAAGTGGATGGAATGGAGACAGCCAGGCTGTTTACGAAAGCCCGGCCCATTCCGCGGGGATTACCCAAATCGGTCAGGTTACAATGTAAGTCGGTGGATTGAGCGCCAGCAGCGCAATCCGCGCGATAAGTGGTTGTGCCACGATAGCCAACCAGTGCATCAATATAATTATCGAATGTTAATAGGGCATGAGCATCGATCCCCGAGATACGCTTGAGATAAGATACGATATCGGCTGCTTGTTGTTGGTTGGGGATTGGAGCCCCTTGGAGGTGGGGTTTTCCGCTGATTTCTTTGCTCAAGAGCGCAATCAAGGAGAATGATCTTTGATAGGGGGCCAAGGTTTTTGGATTGGTCAGATCTGCTGCAGCAATTTTCTTTCCATCCTCTCCATGACAACTGGCGCAGTTGGTTGCATAGGCGCTGGTACCGGTTGGCGGCGCCAGGATCGTCCACCACCCCCCGTTTTTTACTTCCTGAAATGGGCGGAATGAGGTGACAAACAAACCAATCGTCGGCAGGAGCCAGATGGCGCAAATTCCGATCAGCACAATGTGGATGGGCGCCTGACTGAACCAATGTTTAATCCGGCTCGCGTTCATCGCATCTTCTCCTGTTCCTGGAAGCGGCGGACGTTAATGTACATCATTGGAAGGATTAAAAGGATCAAGGTAACTGCGATGGCAGCCGCCCTACCGGTGTTGTAACTGGAATAGGCTTCGGTGTACATGCGGTTGGCAATCACCTCTGTTCCATAATTACCCCCGGTCATCACATATACGATATCAAACACTTTTAATACGTTGATGACCATCGTAGTGAC
>JAQTMA010000195.1 GCA_028714615.1 Anaerolineaceae bacterium
GACCGAATAGATTGTTGCCAAATACCTTTAGCGATATGGCAGCGGGTATGAAGGCCATATTCGGAATGCTTGCCCATCCATCATGGAAGATCTGAGTGACGTTACCGGACAGAAGGTCTCTTGCCATAAGCCCATGGGATGCCATATCCCCATGAAAATCACTGGGGATGTCTGCAAGGCGATAGAATCGTAGAAGCAGGCCGGTTGCGAGTATCAATAAGAAGAGAAATACCTGTGGAAATGATGGAGTCCGCCAGGTAATCCCACTTGGTCTTTTCGATCGGCTGAGTATCCAAAGAATCCCTTGGGACAAGATAAATAAACACACTCCGGCGAACCAAAAAAACTGGACTAATCCATTTTCACCCTCAACAATAAATAGAACCATCGAAAAACAATAAGATAGGATACCCATCCAAGAAGTAAGAGAGCCGAAGAGCTGAATAGAGAAAGCTTGTTTCCCCTTAAAGATTTCAAATCCCGAGCAGAAAACTTCACCTTCCTGGGTATCACTTTGAGCCATACTACTCCGATGAGCGTCGTTATCCGTGGGAGTTGCAAACAGCCAGGATAGAAAACCCAAAATCAGGACGAGTAAACCAATCCAAACCCGGGTGGATTCGTCCATTCCGGTAAGCCACCGGAAGTTGACAGCCAACTCGCCGTTTGTATTAGCGTCCAGGATTATTTGGCCAAAGAATACGACCATCAAAAAGAGAAGAGGAGCAAAAATTGGCCATTTCGGGAACCGATGATTGCTCAAGTGTGGTTTTTCGTTAATCGTTTCGCCGTCTCTGTTCGCATCAACGGCAACCAAGTTTTTCAACTGAACCTGCTCAATTTTTTCATCTTTGTGTGGTTGGTTTCTGTCTATTCGAAATATAAGTGCGTTTCGATCCCTGTGGGTAAAGCGAAGCCTTATCAAGATATAGAGGGAAGTGAAAGCAGAGATAATCGAACCAAGGATAAGCCATTTTGGTGAAATCGACGAAATTCTATTCAAATTATGGTGTATACCGTTTTGGTTCCGCAAATGCCGTGCACCGATCTGAGCTTGGGTAACAGTGATTTCCGGAGTGGACACTGGTGATGAGAAGTGTTGATGAATATATAGGTTCAGGAGGGTATAAACGGATCCGATGGATGTAATGGTAGCAACCAGAAGCCATGGAGAAAACCTGGATTGGTTATCCCGCTGATTATCCGGGGAGATGAAAGTCCCTGGTGGGGTTGCGATCGATATAGGTAATGGTAAGACAGCATTTGTTATCCATGGCGTGGTTCGAGCCTGGTGAGAATTAATTGTGATCGGTTTCTCAACCGGAGAAGGAATTGGTTGTTGGCGCCCGTGGATTAATCGTCGAGTAACCTTGCCCCAAAAATAATAGGCAAGGAGTGCAAGGTAAGCGGCTACAACCAGTCCGAGCAAGACAATCAAAAACCAGTTTTGTCGTGGATTGTTTGCTGGAGGAGGTAGGGGCTGATAGTGAGCGGGTATGACAATGTATGATTTAAACGCCAGCCATCCGGTCGACTCGAAATGATCTTGTAAAACGCCCAGCGGATAGACTTGTTCAAGGATAGGCAGATTGGAGAAACGGTCTTGTGTCAGAATAAAAACAGTGGGAACGTTCAAGGATGAGGAATTCTTGATCCAATTTTGATCCAGAACCAGATCATCCCCATTCATGCCTCGATTCATAAACTGGAACTCCCGATCTTCCCACCCAAAATCACCACTCATGAAATGAACCTGATAATCAGGAGATAAGCTGGAGAGAAAGCGGGCGATTCGGACTCGTGGTCCCGCATTGTCTTGTACAAATCCGAGGTATGTCTGCCAATTTTGTATTCCGGTCAGTATTAATATTGAAGCTAAACCGATAGTGCTGGCCACCCGAACAGGCTTGGTAAGATAAGGGGAAACGTAACTCCAAACTAATGTGATAGCATATCCTGCCAAGATCATAACCGCTGGAAGTGTGATGACTAAATGGGGCCAAAAGGGAGGATCATTGGTGATGACACCTCCTAGAATTAACGCTAATCCCAGCCAAGCGATGAGGACAAAATGTCGCACATCTTTCAACCTGAACAAACAAAAACAAATACCTAAAATGAGGAACATGCCCGTCAGGAAGTTAATCATCCCTCCACGATATCCAAAAAAAGTACTCGAATCCCCATAATTAGAGTAAACCAAAAAAGATCGCTTGATTTGTTCAAGGAGAAGTTGTGCGATACTGGAAATATGGTATTTCCCGAGTAGATGGATGCTCACATCTGGATTGAAGATCGTAACATCATTACCGCGTCCAACAAATGTTCTAAATTGACTGAAAGCAAAAGCCAGTTGAGGGCCGAAACCGATTAATGAGGCTCCGGTAAATGCCGCCCAGTTATGGTAATTGCCCCTGATCGCTTTTCGATCCCAGATAATCAGCCAAATAAACAAAAGAATCACAAGAAGCGGGGCAATCCTGATGGGATAATATGCAAAAAGACAAACGCCCAGGAAAAATCCTGCAAGAGAATACCAGACCGATTTTCCGGAGCGTAATGCCTTAATCAGAGTGTATGCCATCACAATTAAGCCAAGAGAAGCATCCTCAATAGAAACGCTCCGGCTAAATTGGATATCGGTATAGCTGACTGCAAGTAAAAAAGCCGCAAGGAGACCGGTTTTATAGCCAAATAATTCCCTTCCCAGCAAGTATATTGCGGGAATACAAAGGGTACCTAAAAATACAGAAGCGGCTAAAAGCCCAGATAATGTTTCACCAAATATCCTCATACTCAGAATAGAGGGCTGGAAAAACAACATGGAATGTCCTGACCAGCCCACCCCAAACCAATCCAAGATCGGCTTATGGATGATCTCCAAGGCTTGTAATCCCATCGATGCGATATCCCCATCAATGCCGGATGGGATGGTTGCCAGGCGCCAATACCTGAAGAAAAAACCAACCCCGGTGATGATAAAAATCAGAAAAAACTCCAAGCGTAATCTCGAGAACCCCCTCTTTCGATATACACTGACTACCTGTTGTAACTCTGGCCAATAAATCGAAGCCCCTACGAGGATCGCTCCCAACCAGAAGACTTTGACGAAAATTGTCTCTCCAATGGTCAGGTACAAAGAATTGGACAGCAAGTAACAGAACACTGCCAGGAACAACCTGTTCCGACTATGATTAATACCATTCTTCTGAGGGATTGCAATCGAAAAAGGGGGTATCCCATTCCATTTGTCTTGAGGAAAAAAACCAAATGTAGCCCCCAAAAATACCAGGACGAGAAAACCTATACCAATGAAGAGATTGATATCAGATGTGGTGGATTGTGGTTTGCTTAGGTACGATTGGGCTCCAAATGAACAGACAACCGCTATGAATATGAACGCAAGACGCAGGTAGGGCAAACGGGCGGAGTGGTTCATGTTTGGTGTCTTTCATAGGATTGAAAAATTTTACAGCCAGTTTGTTGAATAGCGACAGTCATGTGGAAAACTGAAACACTGATGGTTTGATCTATGGATTCTCTGGCAATAATGCCTCCATAGGTACCACCGTTTCAGGCCCGTCGGGAGGTTGCCAGTTGAAGGTCAACCCACTGCCGCCACCCAATTGAAAATAATCGATTTGAATAGGGTGGTCACCCGAGTCTAGGTCGAGCTTTACTTCAAAATCATTAGGTTGATTGGGTTTCAGTCCTTCCCCGATGATCTTATCGTCTAGAGTTAGCCTGGCGCCGTCATCCGCGTGAATAACCAGACGATAAGAACCAGGTTGGGTAACCCGTAAAAACCCCTTATATTTCGCGCTGAATGGATTCGCGAGCGGTTCCTGGTCGGGCCAGGCCAAAAGGAAAAATGGGGTTTCTCTCACACAGACTGGCTCACCTTGCCATTCAGCCCCCTGATAATAATATCCAGTCAACCCAACCTTGGGTGGACTGATTATGAATAGGTTCTGCGTTGGGATGGGTGCTCCTTCCTTGCCTGGCGCCGTCCAGAAGACCTCTGCTGGATCATGGATGGATGGATTATCCTGAATGATGTGGATGCGATGGAGACCACCGCACAAGGTCTGTGTGTCAACCAACGGCTTTCCATCAATCAGTATCTGTAAATCGCCCAGGCTGGAAAAACGGTAGTTTCCACTATGCTCAACTTGGATGCTGCCGTCCCATTCAATTTTACTTGCTTCTGAGGAGTTTTCTGGTGAGGTAATGGTGGGCAAAGTGCCGGTTTTTACCTGCCCGTTCGGATAGGAAATTTTATAGTTTACACCTTGAATGGCGGCGAAATCTGCCACAGGCACGCGGGCTCGGATATAGAGAGGAAGTTGACCAGACCACTTCACCACGGTAAGTTCGACGTCTGGATAATAGAGCCGGAATAAATCCATTACAGGTTGGTAATAAGTATCGAGCAGGAAGATCGTATCTTTTCCTTGTGATGGAATGGGCAAAGCATCTTCTGGCCGAATGAGAAAATATGGCCGGTCGTCGAGAGTATTTCTCCCGACCGTTTGCTTCATATACCCATAAACCAGGTAACGTAGTTGTGAGAAATCATAAAACCGAGGTGAAACAAAAACCGGAGAGCCATTGATTAAAGCATTTACAACATCATGGGCAACCCCATTTTCGGTTAAGTTAAATCCTGCCTGATATTCAATGGCATTTGCCTGGCGTACGAAATAGGTTGTAGATTCCCAAAGCGTTGACCCGACAAGTGCGATTGTAAACAAACCTGAGCTAAGAATAATAAAAAACGTTCGAGATCGCCTGTGATCGATCTGCAAGGTAATCTTTGGAAATACACGATACCCTCCCCGGAGGATCCGCGATAAGACGCCTCCGGCTAATAGAGTGATTGCCGGTAGAGCAGTTAGTGTTCGATACGATTGCGGCGATTCGTGGTGGGAAGAAAAAACTCCTCCCACCAATCCAAATAGGAGCCATAGCCAAAGCAACCCCCAGCGCCGGTCTCGTAGCCGGAACGAGCCGTATGCAAGGCCGATGACAAAGAGCACGCCGGTGAACGGGTCAGTTTCTGGCTCATTCGGGAGATTATGTTTCCCCTGGTGGTCGCCAATCTGGTGGAAAAAACGGAGCTGGTCTTGTATATTCGCCCAGAGGGGTTGCAAACTGCCTGCTTCCTTAATATCGCGGAAGATGCTGATTTCATCCACCCGGTTGGAGAACGTGAATGGATCGGTGATATGAGTTACAGCCAATGGCGCAAAAGCAATAATACCGGCGATTGCAAACAAGGCCAGCCCTAGTCGATTCCTTTTCAAGCATTCGACCGGTCCCGCTGGATCGAAAATAATCCAATAAACGATAAACAAGGCAATTGTGGCGATGGCCAGCCGGCTGCTGAGATAGGTATACATCATCAAGCCACTTATGATCCCACCAACCACAAAATCCCTGGGACGCCGTTCGCGCAGTCCCCGCAACAGGAAATAGATGGCCAGGATTTGGAATAGGGGAACAGCCGTCTCATTCCATCCCCACCGGCTCATACTCAGATGCCAGCGACTGACTGCCAGGAGGAGCATAGCGCTCAAACCGCCAATAGGACCAAACATCATCCGGCCTAATGGGTAGATGGCAAACACGGTCAGTATGGCCGGGATGAGCGAAATTGCTTTAAGGGTCCCGTAGTTTGCTCCAAAAAAACGGATCATCATCGCCATATAGTAGATATACCCGTTGGGCGTACCATACCACCCGGTGGCGAAGGGTGAGGCGTGGTTGCCTTGCAAGATTGCCAAAGCGTCCATCGCACCGTTGGTTTCATCCACATAGATTCCAGCAGGGATTATATCGATCCGGTATACCCGCAGAAATATTGCCAGCGCTGCAATGAAAAGGAACCCACCAACCTCAACCCAGCGCGGTATTAGGAAATCTGCTCGTGGCTGGCTGTCGTTCGATTCAGAAAGGCTTGATGTTTGTTTGATCTTATGTTCCGGAACCCCGAAAAGAAATCCTCCTAACAATAACAACGCAAGGGCAGTAAACCAAGGAAAGAGCGTGCCATCCCAGCGATGATAATCCGGCCAGAGTTTGAAGACCACCCAGGCAGTAAATAATCCGGCGGCTACCATGCAAGCCCAGGCTTGCCTGCGCCGTATGATAGCGCCAACCGTGGCTGTCTTAGGAAGAGTCGAACCTTCTGGAAGCCACGCATCGATGCGAAGTAAAGCATAGCCCCCTAATAATGCGGCGGCTAGCAAACTGAGCCACGGCCAGATACTGTCGGAGGCAATTATCTCGGGTTGGCGAAGGATAAAAGTGCTGGCAATTCCTAAATATAGGGCGCACACCAACACAGCGTAATCGAATACACGTGATTGTTTCAGACGCCCGGGACGTTTCACTGAACGTTTCCTACTTTATAAATGACCAGGTGACTGGAGCCCAAATCCTTCTTGAAGAATTCGTTGATCGTTCCCGTCCGGACCATCTCCGCGAACTTGTTCAATCCATCCCCTGGATAGTAACCTCGCTCGAGGTCGCCGAGGATAATGTATTTCACCTGGTAGCGCCGCAAGAAGGAAAGGGCTGAATTGAGATCCGTGGTTGTGTAAAAATCCTTCACCTCTGCAATGCGTTTCTCTACAATGGCGCCGTCCATCAATGAATTGTGCTGGCGAACATGCCAGCTCCATCCAACGACGGTCGGCAGCCCGGTATAGATGGAGTAGCGCGATCCCCACCGGTATTCTTCGGTCTGCCCCTCGACGATGGTCGGAGTGCCGGATACTCCCGCCTGCATGGCCCGCATCCCGGCATAATCCGTGGCCAGGGAGAAGAGCCGGTTGTCATCATTGTAAATTGCCGAAGCAGAGGGATCCCCCGATACCGCGCCATCTCCCAGCATGTACGCCATCCCATCCAGGGTACGAGGTGGATTGATCACATCCGGCCACCGATCGGCCAGGCGGGCGGGTGTGGCGGTAAGAGGGTAACTTACGGCGGCGAAAACCAGGATTGTTAAAGCTGCCAGCCAGCTCCATCTCCAACCCCGAGCCCATCTTCTGGAATGCTCAAGCAGCAGGACCATAGCGGCGCTGGCGGCTACGCTGAAGAATGCCCAGACCTGGATGTAGAAGTAGAACACCATGTTCGAGCGTCCGACATCGCCAGTCAGGACAATCACTTCGACCATCAGGGTAATCAACAAGGTAATTGCAAAGAAAACCAGTAGCAATCGCTTGATTGCCGGTTGGTCTCGTTGGATGAGGCGTATCACGATCCACGCGATCAAGGGGACGACCAGGACAAAGACCTGCAAATCGGCGAACCATAGCCAGGTCAATGCCAGCAGGGCGCCAACGAAGCTCGCCAGGCGGAAACTGGACTTTCGATCGAATGCCAACCAGGCAAACGGATGGGAATACCAGAGCAAGGCAAATTCTTTCAACCAGGGGAAAGAATCCCAAACCAGGTAAGAAACGATTATGAAAAGGAACAATCCGTGCACCGTCAGGTAATCTCCCAGTGGGGTGCGTAAGCCTTGCCACCACTGGACTGAGCTGTATGAGGTGGCAAACCATTCCCCGAAGGGGTAGTACATAAGGATGGTCGTAATTCCCAAAATGAG
>JAQTMA010000196.1 GCA_028714615.1 Anaerolineaceae bacterium
CAATGGGCAAGCTCACCTTAACCATATTTTATGGGACCGGAATACAACCGCAAATAATGGCGTCTTTGATGAGATTGGGCGCCTTGATGGAGCTGCCGGGTTTGACCTGGACGGCTATCACATTACAAGCTTCTCGATGGCATTGGGCGCAGGCGCCGATGCCGGGGTGACCGTCGATATCGACGGCGAACCTCGTCCCGCACCACAAAACACACAGCCAGACCTTGGCGCAGATGAATATCCGTTCCAGCCTGGTGTTGACCTAAGCGCCCAGAAGGTAGTTTTCGAGCCCAAAGGCGTGGTGACCGTGGATCAAAATACCGGTCAGACAACCTTTTCCGTTGTGCAAGATTACCTGATCCGATTTTTCCATGGCAACAGCGTGACAGAACCGCTGCATGTGGCGATCAGCGATTCGCTTGCTTCAAAAATAGGCAAAATCGGAATATCTTCAATAATCGCATGTCGCAATAACCTATTGCGGAACTCGTAAAGCGCTCATCCCCCTCCTTTTTCCAGTAGAGTCATGATATACTTTTTGAAGTTTAGTATTATTGGGTTCTAAATCCCCATTTATCCGTATAACCGAATTATCATAATACGCTCCGAGTATTATCGCGCGTGGTTGGGTGAAACATGGCTGAAGAGCAAAAAAGGAAGAGTCATAGTATGTTTCTCCGACCACCGATCAGTGGAAAGGAGGTCAAGAAAACCATCCCCATTGAAATTGTAACTGTCACTTGTCCATCGTCAAAATGCAATTGGTCGCAACCAGATCTTGAGCAGTATAAGGCCGAAGCGACGAATTCCATGGAGTTGTTTAAACCATCTTTGAGGAAGCCAAGACGCGAGGAAGACATGAACCGATTTAAAATGTTGAATGCCATTGTAATCTGCGTCTTTATCGTGCAGTTGATCTCGCCGGTGTTTGCAGCGTCCGCGCAAGTACCGGCGCAGCGAGTGGAAACGGGGGTGACCCCCACCACAGGTTCGCTACCGATTTCTTTCCATTACGTAAAAACCTTCGGCGAAACCGGTATACCGTATCCATCCGCCGGCCAGGAGGATCACCTCAACATCCCGGCAGGAATTTACCTGGATGCTACCAATCACGTCTACCTGGTCGAGACCGGCGGCAAGCGCCTGTGGAGTATGGATTCGTCAGCCGTGAATACAATGAACTTCCCGGTGGGCGTTGCCGGGCAAAATACCGCTTTGGAAAATCCGCAAGACGTGGCCCTCTATGACGGCAAGATTTGGGTGGCGGATTGGAACCGCCTGGTGATTTACAACGCCGATGGAACATCTCGCCAGGAGGTTTACCAGTATGATAACCCAGACCCCAACCAGCCCAATTGGTTCGACTGCGCAACCGGGCTGTCCTTTGACGCCGCAAACCGGCTGTATGTCGTTCAGGCCTGCGGCAGCAACGAAGTCCTTCTGATGGCTGTTTCCGGGGCTTTCCCGGATTACCATGTTTCCCTCTCCAAAACGATCGGCAAGGGCTCTTTGAACAACCCCGTGCAATCGGTCTACGCCGATTTGACCGGTTCCTCCCCAGCCTTATTCGTCACTGATGATAGCGGTGTGCAGCGTTGTTCCGAAGACGGCGGCAGCGGCGATTGGAACTGCGTAGGAATGGCCCCCGGCTTCCAGGGACGCGGTTTCGGTCTCAACCCGGCCGATCCGACCCACATCTATGTGGCGCGTACCGGTTGGAGTGGTCAAGGGATTAATCGATGCGATGATTCAAGCTGCTCGGCCTACATCGTCAACCCAGACAACGCTCCTCAAATCCTGTTTGACCCGGTCGATATTGCTTTCGACACCACCGGCAACGCCTTCGTGACCGACAGGGGTGATGCAACTGTCAAGAAGTTTTTGTCTGCAGACCAATCCCAATATTCGGTTTTCAAAGGCACCCAGTTCTCTCCTTATATATCGGCCGATCTCAACTTTAACGATCCTGTCGGGGTGGCCATCACGCCCGATTATGGTGTCCTGATCTTGGAACGCCAGGGTCAACGGTTAACCAAGCTGTTCGATGAGGGCGATTTGGCCTGGAATTTTGGCCAGGCGGGCGTCTGGGGCAACGATTACAACCACACCAACAACCCTGAAGGCAACCCGGCAGTCGATACCCAGGGACGCATCTATTTCCCGGATCGCAATAATAGTCGGGTGGTGATCTTATCTTCAACGGGTACATACTTGGGCGCCATCGGCAACCAGAATGGCGAGGTTAATTACCAACTCAACTCCCCCTCCGGAGTAGCAATCGGCCCCAATGGCGATATATACGTCGCCAACCAAGATAGTCACAACATCAAGATCTACACTGCGGACCGCTTCTACCAGTCGATGATTGGTAATGTGGACAATAATTGGGGCGCGGACAACGAACACTTCAACCGGCCGAGCGGAATTGCCGTAGCCAATGACCAAACGGTCTTTGTCTCCGACATGAACAACCAGCGCGTCCAGAAATGCACACGCAGCTCGCCAAGTGGCACGAATTGGACCTGTGAGACATTTGTTGGAGAGACACAGGCGAGCAACAACGATCCCCTCCACCTGGACCAACCGGCTTCGTTAGCCTGGGATAAGAACGCCCACCGCCTTTATGTGGCCGACCAGAACAACAGCCGCGTCCAGGTATTTGGAGAAGCTGGAGATTATCTAGCGACCATCGGCGGGGAGTATGGGCACGGTGATGGCCTACTCGCGAACCCGATGGGATTAGCGGTGGATGAGATGGGGGCTCTGTATATTGCGGATCCGGGAAGTTACACCGTTCAAAAGTTTATCCCGGTCGTAGAGCCGACCGAATTCGCCGGGCAAACAGGTGGTCCGCTCCAGCACATGGTGAAAGACGGCGCTTACCTGTATTCCAGCGCTGGCCCGCGTCTAGATGTCTTCAACCTGGCCAATCCGGATCATCCCGTTTTCGTGGGCGAATCGGACCTGCTTCCATTCCTCATGAGCGACCTGTCTGTTCAGGGCAACTACGCCTACCTCACGTTTGATAACAACGCCGGCTTTGCCATTCTCGATCTGACCGATAAGACTCATCCGGTGCAGATCGGCAGCCTGCTGCTCGCTAATACCACCAGCGTCACGGTTAAGGGCAGCCGCGCTTATGTCGGTTCTAACTGCTGCTCACGAGGCTGGTCTTCGGCGCGCTTGTTCGTCGTCGATGTGAGCGACAAAGCCAACCCCGTCATCCTCAATTACCTGGAATGGGGCGATCCGGATCGGGTGAATGAGATCCGCAAGATCGTGGGGGATGGAACAGGAAATGGGCAGACGATTTACATTGCGGCAGGAAATGAAGGCGTCGTAAAAGTCGATGTTTCCGGCGTTACGGCAACGGTTGCCCCGATCGAAACCGGGCGATACAAACCCACCGGAGACGTTAGGATGGTTGACCTGGCGCTCAATGCCGATGGTTCCCTGGCTTTCGTGGCCGATCAAGGTTTCGGCCTCAGGGCTATATCGACTTCCACAATGGGTGATGCCGGCCTGGACAGCGTTGATACGCGCGGTTACGACTGGACACCCAATACAATCAACCTGGATGGAAATACCGTGATCACCACAGCCGGTCGTGCAAGCGTGGGGACCTTCGATGTATCTACCCCCACAAGTATTCCGGAGCCAACCCGTTGCTTTTTCTTTGGGTCGACGGAAGACGCGATCGGGTCGGGCAGCCGGGTCTACCTCGCGCGTTTCGAGCAGGGGTTAACCACTTCGCCCCTCCCCGATTGCAGTTCGACCCCCCTCGACGAGCAAACCCGCCCGATAAGCACATCGGGAACACTAGCCACTCTGGGAGACTACACCTATCAAGCGACTTGGGAGGGTGGTCTGCGTATTCTGGATACCTCAGACCCGGCGCACCCGCGCGAGCTGAGCGTGTCGAACCTGGATACGAGCATCAACGATGTGGAAGCGCTTACTCCGACACCCGGCACGATGACCTATGCTTACCTGGTCACGGGTTTTCCAGGGCAAAGCAGCTTGAGGGTGATGAATGTAACCGACCCGGCGGCGCCATCCCTGGCCGGTTCGGTATATGACATCGGTGGGACCCTGTTGAATACACTGGGGGTCCGCCAGGTTGGGGCCTCGGTTTACGCCTATATACCCGAAGGCGGCTGGTACGGTGACCCGGATGGTGATGGACCGGCAACCGACCAATTTAACATTGGATCATTCCGCGTCATCGATGTGACCGATCCAATGAATATCCAGGAAGTTGGCCAAACAGGGCCTATCTTCGACGGCCAAACCAATGATACCCTCTTTTACAACAATTATGCGCTGGTAACGCTCACCCAGGTTTGTGATAATAACGGAAACAACTGCGTCGGCGGCGGGGTCCGCGTGATCGATATCAGCGACCCGGCGCATCCGAACCAGGTGAGTAGTTCACTCCCCGGCTTACGCACGCGCTTCATGGATATTCTGGATGGCCGGCTGTATATAGCTGCCTACGATCAAGGCTTGCTCGTCTGGGATATCTCAAGCTCGGATCCTAACACCTGGTTCGAGCTAGGCAGTTTTCGCAGCAAATCCAGCAGCCTCTTGGGTGTAGCCGTTGAAGCGGTCAACCAGCATGTCTATGCTTACGTATCCGATAATTCCCAAATGAAGATCTATACTCTGGATGTAAGCTATCCAGCTTCGATTGTGAAGATCGACCAATCTATTCCACTCCCAGGTAAAGTGTTTGACCTCAACCGGATCGGGAATTACATCCTGGTCTCGGCGGTCAACGCCGGATTGTATACCTTCTGGGTCACCCCACAGGTTGAAGCAGGCATCACCACCACCAGCGGCGACAGCCTCATTTCTGATTTAGACGGCACGACCTATTCCTTCCAGGCTGGCGATGTCGCCCGCGACCTGCGTCTGTTGCATACCCCCATCCTGGGGGCGAATGCTCCCGAACCACAGGTGGGGCGCGCTTTCATCGGCCATACCTTCTCCAACTCGGCTACGGATGCGGTCCACGACCGGCCAATGACCAGCCTTCCAGATGGCAAAACCTACGACTTGACCATCGGCTATGAACCCACGGGGTTGGATGGCGTCGGTGAGAATACTCTGGGCCTGTATTACTGGAGCGGATCGGCCTGGGTTCAAGAAGCCAGTAATACTAACACGGTCACGCATACGCTCACCGCTCACCCGAACCACTTCTCCCTGTGGTCTGTGCAGGGCTGGTCTTCTCAGGAACTTCCCAGCGGCACGCTCAGTGTGGGGTCAGGCAATTACACGGCGAGCTCGTCCGTGTCATTGACCCTCAGCGCCATCAGCCCGCAGAGCAGCGTCACGTGGATGCGTTTCTCGAACACGAACAATGGCAGCGATTGGACGGACTGGGAGGCATATAGCACGGCCAAAGCGGGCTGGGCGCTGGAACCAGGGGATGGTGTAAAGACAGTTTACGTCCAATTCAAAGACCTGAGCGGCAACCTATCCAATCCTATCTCGGACAGTATCACTCTGGATAAAACCAATCCAGTTGGCTCGCTTCTGATCAATGGTGGGGCAGCCTACGCTACTTCGGCGAGCATATTGCTCTCGGTCGATGTGACCGACGCTAATCCCGGTCTAGAAATGAGCTTCTCCAATGATGAGTCAACCTGGTCGGAGTGGGAAGCCTATACTTCCAACAAAGGCTGGTCAACGTCGGGAAGTGATGGCAGCAAGACCGTATGGACGCGCTTTAAAGACGCGGCCGGTAATGTGTCCTCAGCCAGTTCCGATACGATCCTGCTGGATACGGCAGCGCCTACCGGGAGTATCACCATCAATGGCGGCGCCTCGGTGGCATTAACCCACCAGGTGCTGTTGACTCTGCCAGCCAGCGATGCTACCAGCGGGGTTAGCCAGATGGTGCTTTCCAATGACGGGTCTACCTGGACAGCCTGGGACACCTACAATCCTTCGCGGTTGTGGACACTCAGCGATGGGGATGGTGCGAAAACCGTCTACGCGCGCTATCAGGATAATGCGGGTCTCAACTCATCCATCTTCTCAGCCAATATCACCCTGGACAGTACCCCGCCGACCGGTGGAGTTGCCTTCCATAACAGCCCGACATTCACCAACCAGTCCTCCATCATGCTCGACTTTACCACCAGCGGTACCCCATACCAGATGCGTTACACTGAACAGTCCTCACATCTGCTAACGCAAGCCTGGACACCATTTGCCAACCAAGTAAATTGGGATCTGGGGAGCGGGGATGGGGTTAAAAACGTCTTTGCCCAGTTTAAGAACGAGGTAGGCAACCCCTCGGCGGTTTACAGTACGAGCACTATTCTGGATACCACAGCGCCGACCGGCAGCATCCTGGTCAATGGTGGCATGGGGGTAACTGCCTCACCCAACGTGACCTTGGTGCTACCCACAACGGAAACCGGTAGCGGCGTTGCCCAGATGATGATCTCGAACGCGGAATCGTTCAGCGATACGAGCTGGGAATTATATAGCGCAACGAAGTCATGGACGCTCACCGGCGGTGATGGGAGCAAAACCGTCTACGCCAAGTTCAAAGACCAGATTGGCAATGTTTCCAGTGTTTACTCCGATAGTATCACACTCGACAGTTCCGCTCCGAGCGGTTCGGCCATCATCAACGATGGCCAGCCCAGTACCATCAATCGCGCTGTGACACTCACAATTACTGCAAATGGAGGAGCCAATTCCCCTGAAAGCATGATGATCTCAAACGACGCCACTTTCACCGGGTCAACATGGCAACCGTATGCGACCAGCCTGAGCTGGACGCTTAGCGAAGGGTACGGCTCGAAATCTGTATTTTTCAAGCTCCGCGACTCTGCCGGCAATATTTCAACGATCTTCATCGCAGAGATTTTGTTCAAGCAAGATACAATGAGTATCTTCTTACCCCTGGTCAAGCAGTAAAGCATCTCGCGTCCGATGCAACACATAGGGTTATTGGGTGGACATTGTGCCCAATAACCCTATTGTGTATCGATCCCGTACAGGATCCGTTATCCCCCTATTGAAGCCCCGATCAGCCGGCCGATGCCAAATGTGGCCGCCGCGGCAGCCAGTCCGAACAACACCTGGCGTGTTCCAGAAAACAGGACGCTACGCCCGGTGAATAAGGTGATGCCGCTCCCGATTGCAAACAATCCAACCGCGCTAAAAGCCAGGCTACCGGTGACCGCCGCAGCGCCGCGCAGGAAGGTAAATGGAATCACCGGTAAGATGGCTCCCACCGAGAAGAGCACGAAGGAAGTTAGCGCCGCTTCCCAGGCTGAACCACCCAACTCAGCCGGATCCACATTGAGTTCCTCCCGCGACAGCGTGTCGAGAGCCGAGTCTGGATCCTCGATGACGTGTTGTGCCATCCGGCGAGCGTCCGCTTGAGGAAATCCGCGCGCCTCATAGATCAACGCCAGCTCTTCAGCTTCTTCTTCGGGTGCGCTCAATAGCTCTGCTTTCTCGATGCCGATCTGGTGTTGGTATAACTCCCGCGAGCTTTGCACCGAGAGCCATTCTCCCAGCGCCATTGAAAATGCACCCGCCAGAAGGCCGGCAACGCCGGTAA
>JAQTMA010000197.1:0-5451 GCA_028714615.1 Anaerolineaceae bacterium
CGAATCGCTAAAACGACTTCTTTGGTTAGGCGTGTTCTTTCCTTACCAGCGCTATCTGGGTTAATTACCCTACCCAATGCTACCTCCAGTAGTAACGGGCACTCTAGACTGACCGAAATGCCCTATCTCCCAAGCTAATGCACCGAATTATATCTCAAGTTCAATCCACTAATCTGGTATCATAAGCATGAAGATCTTGATCATTTTAATATGAACTCATTCTCGGCTGGGATTTTTCATCGATGATGGCAACTATTCCCCCACCCCAATTAGCAACGGTCCAGGATAACCTGAGAAGGCTTGCTCAGGATATCAACCAGCTTTCACAAGCAGATTATGCCAAAATCGCCCTTGATTTGAAAACCCTCACTGCAGATACTTCCCGGTTCTTCGAGGATAACCCCCAAATCGCGGAGCGCATACACCTTGAAACAGAAATGCGCAAATTGTCATTGGCTGTCGAACAAAGCCCGGTTTCAATCGTAATAACAGACACTCAAGGAACGATTGAGTATGTAAACCCTCAGTTTTGCGCCCTCACTGGGTATTCTATCGAGGAAGCACGTGGTCAAAATCCAAAGATATTAAAATCCGGACTAAGCCCTGCGGATCAGTATAAACAATTGTGGAAGACTATTACATCAGGAGAGATCTGGCGAGGCGAGTTCTGCAATAAGAAGAAAAATGGAGATTTGTACTGGGAGTCCGCCCAAATCTCCCCGGTGATCAATGAATTCGGTGTAATTACCGGTTTTATCGCTATCAAAGAAGATATCACTATCCGGAAACAGGTCGAATCGGCCTTACGAGCTAGCGAGGAGCGATCACGCCAATTGGCGGATATTGCACGCATCAATTTGGAAAAACTCGAATCGGTCATCGATAGTATGAATGAACTGGTCATGCTTTTCGATCCACAGGGGGAACTGGTACGCATCAACCCCGCCGGTTTAGCCCTTTACGGCTTTGGGACCGATGTGAAGACTCGTATAGCCGAGTTGGTACAAGATACTGTTGAAATCTGCTATCCGGATGGAAAACCTGTACCCCCACAAGAGAGTGATCTCTTTCGAGCGATGCGTGGCGAGCACGTCGTGAATGTGGAGCGGGTTGTCCGGCGTAAGGACACCGAAAAGCAGTGGACAGGTTTGTTCAGTGCACGACCCATCCTGGATAGCCATGGTGAGCCCATGATTATTCTGGTTACGGGTGTCGACGTCACGAACCTCCGGAATACCCAACGGGAATATATCGCTGCCCAGGCATGGATGGACGTTCAACATCAATTAATCGGGCAACGCGAGCTGGAACGATTACAAATCGCGCGGGACCTGCATGATGGACCTGTCCAGGAATTGACTGCCGCCACCTTTGCCTTGCGTGGTATCCTGATGGAAGGTTGTAGTCCCCAACTTGCTCAAGAATTGGAGGCGCTTCAAGCAACCCTTCAAGACCAAATCAATGAACTGCGTGCCTACGCCGGAGAATTACGACCCCCTACCCTAACAAAGTTCGGATTGGCCAAAGCCATCCAGTCTCACATAGATACCTTTCAAGATAAACATACCAGGCTGCAAATACTATTCAATTGCGCTCAAGGGGGAGAAAACCTCCCAGAAGAGAATGCCTTAGCCCTTTTCCGGGTTTATCAAGAGTCTATGTCCAACATCCTCAAGCATGCACACGCCACGGTAGTCTCGATTGGTCTCCACGAAAAAGATCAGAAGGTAATCCTGACGATCCAGGACAACGGGACTGGATTTGAATTACCCCAGGAGTGGTTAACCCTGGCTCGTAATGGTCACCTGGGACTGGTCGGGATGCGCGAAAGGGTCGAAGCCATCGGGGGTGAGATTTCAATTACTTCATTTCCGGGAAATGGCGCCACCATCCAGGTTGAAGTCCCAAATCACAAAAAGGAGTGGGGGTTCTAGCCCATTAGGTAAGCGGAATTCTGGTGGTTATATACTATTTTCATACAAATAGTTAACCGTCTACGCGAATGTGTTATGGTAGAATTGCACAGTCCAAGGGGATTTGGCTGGGGCCCGAAATAGAGACAGCTAATGGTTAATCGATCGAGTATCCCTTGGATTATGGGATGATCAACTGAAATTGGGTTAAGGGGAAGTGTTGGAATTGGCAGACAAGCATGACTTAGGATCATGTGCCGCAAGGCGTAGGGGTTCAAGTCCCCTCTTCCCCATGTACGATACAAACAAATACTTATGTGAAGGATAGCAACGTTGAAAATTGCAACCGAAGACCGTGATGATCATCAGGTTACCCTGATTGCAGAAATTGAACCACAAGAATATGAGAAGAGTAAGCACCAGGCTGCCCGGAAAATCTCACAGGAACGTCGCATCCCCGGGTTTCGCCCCGGCAAAGCGCCCTATGATATGGTTCGTCGCTTTGCCGGTGAGGAAGTAATCCGAAAGCAGGCGCTGGATATACTGATTGATGAGATTTATCCCAAAGCGCTTGATCAAGCTGACATCAAACCAGGAGCTCCTGGCCAGCTCGAGTCGATCAGTGAAGAAGAACCGGTCAAACTAACCTTTACCGTCCCGTTGGCGCCGAGCGTAGAGTTGGGTGATTACAACTGGATCCGACAAGAGTATACAACTCCGGAAGTCACCGATACCGAGATTGAGAAATTCATCGAGCGCCTGCGGACTTCTTACGCAACCTACGAGCCGGTCGAGCGCCCGGCTGAAGAAGGGGATATGGTCGGAGTGACCATACGGGGTATCTTGACCCATCCAGAAGAAGGACAAAACGTCGAAGTGCTGGACGAACGCCCATTGACGGTGTTGCTCAAACCGGATACCGAACATCCTCAGGACGAGTGGCCTTTCCCAGGCTTCGCATTGCAATTAGCCGGCGCTTCCGTGGGCGATGAGAAAGTCCTGATCCATCAATTCTCCGATGATTCCCCTTATTCCAATCTCAAGGGGAAGGAAATTGAATTTGAGGTCAAGATCGATTCGATCAAAAAGATGAATTTACCGGAATTGAACGACGAGTTCGCCCAATCCGTAGGGGAATTCTCCGATATCGCCGCCTTGCGCGCCTCAGTTCGCCAGGGCCTTGAAGCGAATGCAAATGAAGAGTATGACCGGGATTATTTTGTTCAGTTGACCGATAAACTGGTGGAAGGTGCAAATATCAAATATCCTCCCCAGCTCCTGGACAAAGAAGTCGAATCGGTGTTAAGGAGCATCCAGGAGGACCTGGCTCGCCAGAATATGGACCTGGATACCTACCTAAAAGTTCGCAGCCTGGACCGCGAAACGTTTATCAATGACGAAGTTCGGCCATCTGCTGTGCGTAGACTGAAAAAAAGCCTCGTGTTTGATGAGATTGCTAGAGTTGAAGACATCCATGTGGAAAACGCAGAGATCGAGGCTACCTTCTCCCAGACAATGGCCGAAATTGAAAAATCCAATGATTTTGGTAAACTTCGAAAGCAATTGTCGGCAAACCGTCTGGCCAATGCCGTTGCCCTGGAATCCATTAACAGGGTAATGAATCGCAGTGTCCTAACTCGACTAAAAGCAATTGCTACCGGTGAAATAAAAAAGCCAGCCGAAGCTCCCGATGAAGCTGTAACTCCGACTCCTCAACCGGCTGATGCTGAAGACCTGGCTTCCTCGGAAGCTAACCCTGCTGTAGAAGATTAAGGTTTTTCGTTTTGATTTATTTTTTTGGAATTCAATGGGAGGATAAATGAATATATCGGATTATAAGAACGTAATCCCAATGGTCATCGAGAACTCTGGCCGAGGGGAACGCGCCTATGATATCTATTCGCTACTGTTCAAGGAGCGCATCATCTTTGTTGGCACGCCAATTGATGACCAGGTTGCCAACTCCGTAGTGGCCCAACTTTTAGTGATGAGTCGCGAGGATCCTGAGCGGCCGATTCAGATGTATATCAATTCACCAGGCGGTGTAATTTACTCCGGATTGGCCATCTACGATACGATGCAAATGATTCCTAATTCCATCAGCACTGTTGCCGTAGGCGTAACCGCCTCCTTTGGCACCGTACTCCTCGCAGCCGGCAAGAAGGGCCAGCGCTTCGCCCTACCCCACGCGACCATCCACATGCATCAACCTCTGGGTGGCGCTCAAGGTCAGGCTTCGGACATTGAGATCCAGGCGCGAGAAATCTTGCGCTTGAAATCGCGATTGAATGAAATCCTTTCCTCTGCAACAGGTCAACCCTTAGCAACCATCGAGAAGGATACCGAGCGCGACCTGTACCTGGATGCGAAAGGTGCTGTAGATTACGGGCTTGTTGATAAAGTGTTGGAATTCCCAGACAAATAAACCGGCTCCTCACCGGAAGAGCTACAAATCCTGAAATCTCAGGCCGGATGGCAATTCACGCTATCCGGCCTGCCCATAGGTAAAGGAGCGTATGATACTATCTTTGCACCCACGCATATGTGGGATGATCCTGGATATGGACGGGGTTTTGTGGCGGGGAAACCAACCTGTAGGTGATTTACCCCGCGTTTTCGCCAGACTCCAAGAACTGAATATCCGGACGATTATGGCGACCAACAACGCAACTCGGAGCATTGACCAATATCTGGAACGAATGCGTGGCTTTGGGGTTGAGTTGGAACCCTGGCAGTTGATCAATTCAGCCGTGGCAGCCGCTGAAACGCTTCGGCGTAGGTTCCCACTGGGTGGTCCTGTCTATATCATCGGAGAGGATGGCCTGACTCAAGCGTTGCAAGCGGCGAACTTTTCACCGGCCCAGGATGGCGCCCTGGCCGTCGTCGCTGGGCTTGATCGGCAATTTAATTACGAAAAACTCGCGCTTGGTGCAGATCTAATCCGCTCGGGGGTTCCTTTTATTGGCACCAACCCGGATGTCACTTTCCCGGCTGCAGGCGGCATCACACCCGGTGCAGGGGCAATCCTGGCAGCTTTACATGCAGCCAGCGGGGTTGAACCGGTGATTGCCGGTAAACCAGAACGGCCAATGTATGACCTGGCTCTTCAGCGCTTGGGAACTCGTTCAGAAGAAACCATTTCTGTTGGCGATCGTCTGGAAACGGACATCGCCGGTGGTCAGCGGATCGGATTACGCACTGCGCTTGTTTTGAGTGGGATCAGTACCCGAGAACAAGCCCTTGCCTGGCGCCCCCAGCCCGACCTGATTGCTGAGAATCTCACGCAATTAATCGAGTAGACGAGGAAGTCGATTTTGAATGAAATAAATCGAAGCCAAGTTAATCCCCAGAAGCTGTTCTATGATCTTAGCCTGGACGAGCTCGTACTGGTGCTGGATTCCTGGGGCGAGCCGAGTTACCGGGCCTTGCAGATCTGGCGAGGAGCTTACCAACAGCTATGGTTCAGACCGGATCATTTTACCAACTTGCCAAACTTATTACGCGAAAAGCTGTTCTCGGTGTTCTCTTTCGAAGGGTT
>JAQTMA010000197.1:5551-7574 GCA_028714615.1 Anaerolineaceae bacterium
GCCGGGTAGAAACCTATCCAGCACATGTTATAATTTTTCAACTTATGGTCGATTTCATCAATAAATGGAAAGAAGGACTTTCACGCACGCGCAAAGTCACCTTTGGGCGGATTGTTAATTTACTTGGCGCAGGAGAAATCGAGGATGACACCTGGGATGAAATCGAAGCCTTAATGATCCAATCCGATTTGGGAATGGGTACAACCCAGGCTGTGATTGCAAGCTTACGAAAACGGGTTCAGAATGAGGGTCTCCACACAACCGAACAATTACAGGCGGCCCTCCGCTCGGAGCTCATCTCCCGCCTCGATCCAATACCGGAATTCCGTTTCCGAGACCGGCCAAGCATCATCTTACTGGTCGGTGTCAATGGGTCAGGCAAAACGACCACGGCTGCCAAACTGGGGATGCAGTTTGTCCAGAGTGGAAAACGGGTTATCCTGGTCGCAGCGGATACCTATCGAGCTGCTGCTGTCGATCAGTTGCAAGTGTGGGGCGATCGACTCAAGCTGCCGGTCGTTGCCGGAGCGCCGAATGCCGATCCTGGGGCAGTTGCATTCGATGGGGTGCAGGCCGGACAATCGCGTAACGTTGATTTCGTTATCGTAGACACCGCCGGTCGCCTGCACACCCGTTTTAATTTGATGGAGGAGCTCAAGAAGGTCTATCGTGTGGTCGGTAAAGCACAGATTGGGGCGCCTCAAGCTGTCTGGTTAGTGTTAGACGCGACGACCGGCCAAAACGCCTTACAGCAAGCTCGTGCTTTTAAAAGCGCCGTCAATCTAACTGGGGTGATCCTGGCAAAGTTAGATTCGTCTGCAAAAGGTGGTATGGCTTTTGCTATCCAGGAGGAACTTGGCATCCCTATTTTATACGCCGGATTGGGCGAACGTCCGGAAGATCTGCAACGTTTCGATCGCGAAGCATTTGTCGATGGAATATTAGCAAAATAAATATTCGAGGATGATATGCAAGATTTGATTGATAGGCTTCGGAAATGCAACGAAACCATCCAAAACCTGATGGTGCATCTTTGACTTACCAGCTAAAGAAGTTGACGTAGAACGACTGCAAAAGCAATCAGAAGACCCGAAACTTTGGGATGATCGGGATCGAGCCCAGATTGTGATGAAGAACCTGGCCGATGTACGCGACGAGATTGCAACCTGGCGGGCATTAGAAAAACGCGCGAAAGATGCACTTGAGCTGGCAGAAATAGAAGACGAGAGTTTGCGCCAGGACCTTGAAAAAGAGATCAACGAGCTCGAAGCTGAGATCGACCGTCGCCAGATCAGCACCCTTCTTTCAGGGCCTTACGATAAAGGCAATGCTATCGTCGCAATTCATTCTGGCGCTGGAGGCACCGAGGCTCAGGATTGGGCTGCCATGCTGAACCGCATGTATCTCCGTTGGTTGGAGAATCATGGTTACCAGGCCGAAGTCCTCGACATGACCGATGGTGAAGAAGCTGGTATTAAAAGCACCACCATCGCGGTTACCGGCCGATACGCATTTGGATACCTTAAAGCCGAGAAAGGCGTCCACCGCCTGGTGCGTCTCTCTCCGTTTGACGCGGCCCATCGCCGGCATACATCCTTCGCTCAGGTGGAAGTTCTCCCCGAAGTCGAAAATGATTCGGAAATACAGATCAATTCGGATGATATCCGGATTGATGTCTTCCGTTCTTCCGGCGCTGGCGGTCAAAATGTGCAGAAAAACGCCACAGCCGTGCGCATCACCCATATTCCATCTGGTTTGGTGGTTTCGTGTCAGAACGAACGGTCTCAGATGCAAAATCGCGAGAACGCCATGCGTGTCCTCAAAGCGCGCTTATTAGAAATCAAGCGTGAAGCGCAGGAAAAACAGAGGCTGGAACTCAAGGGAGAATACAAGAAAATCGAATGGGGCAGCCAAATTCGCTCGTATGTGCTCCACCCATACCAGATGGTGAAAGACCATCGCACCGATTTTGAAGTTGGCAATGCCCAGTCCGTACTGGATGGCGATATCGATGGTTTCGTAG
>JAQTMA010000198.1:0-5069 GCA_028714615.1 Anaerolineaceae bacterium
CGGCTCCGTGGGAGTTCTTGGCTCCCCATGACAAGCGGAACAGCTCGTTTTTGGCCAGTTGGTCGAACACGGCTTCCAGCGGCATCTCACGCACCACACGGGCGCCCCAACTCGGCGGGCGCGGGATGGATTGCGCCGGAACTACCCCAGAACGCTGCGGTTGCTCGGATGGGCTGCTTTTCACGGCAAGCCCGCGGCCCAGCTCGAAATCGGCCTCGTGCACCGCCTGTGCCAATAAGGCCGGACGCTGCTGCGCGTCGGACAAGCGGTCCATCACTCCCAGCCCTTCGAAGGCGTCCTTGCAATAGAACACGCCGGGTTGGTAATACTCGCCCTGTTCGGTGAGCAGGATGCGCCGCCCGAAGCGCCGGTTGATGGCCGCGCCCCCGATCAACACGGGGAAGTGCAGCCCGCGCCGCTGCAGCTCGTTGACGATCAACGGCATTTGCTTGCTGGTAGACACCAGCAGGGCGCTCAGCCCGATGGCATCCGCCTTCGATTCCACTGCTTTGGCGATGATCGTCTCCGCCGGCACTTGCTTACCCAGGTCGATCACCCGGTAGCCATTGTTGGACAGAATAGTCTTGACCAGGTTTTTGCCGATATCGTGCACGTCGCCATAGACGGTCGCCAACACCAGAGTGCCTTTGGCGACGCCTTCTTTGCGGTCCAAAAACTGCTCCAGGTGCGAAACAGCTTTCTTCATGACCTCGGCAGATTGCAGAACAAAGGGCAGGATCAGCTCGCCTGCGCCGAATTTGTCGCCCACCTCTTTCATGGCCGGCAGCAGCACGGTATTCAGTACCTGCACGGCCGCCTGCGAACGCTCTGCTTGCGGCGCACGAGCCAGGATCGTGTCGATATCCGCCTCCACACCTTCCTTATAGCGGTGGACAATACGCCAGTTCAGGCATTGCTCGGCAGTCATACCCTCGGTAGGGCTTTTCCTGGCATCCACCTTCCCATTTCCGGACACTTCCGCCTGGCTGAAGTGCTCGATCACCTTCTGCAGCGCGTCCGGGCGGCGGTTGAAGATCAAGTCTTCCGCCAGGCTGCGTTCTTCAGCCGGTATCTCGGCGTACGGAGTGATCTGCGCCGGGTTGACGATGGCCATGTCCAACCCGGCCTGGACGGCGTGGTAGAGAAAGACGCTGTTCAAGGAAGCCCGCGTCGGCGGGGTCAGGCCGAACGAGATATTGCTCACCCCCAGGGAAGTCAGCACACCGGGAAGCTCCGCCTTGATACGCCGGATGCCTTCCAAAGTTTCGATGGCGGAACCGGCATACTCCGCGTCGCCGGTAGCCAGCGTGAAGGTCAGCGCGTCGAACACCAGGTCCTGCGGTTGCAGGCCAAACTGGCCTACCGCCATGTCGTAGAGGCGCTTTGCCACCTCCAGTTTGCGCTGGGCGGTTCTAGCCATGCCCTGCTCATCGATGGTTAGCAGGATGACCGCCGCGTTGTACTGCCTGGCCAGGCGCAAAACGCGCTCGGGCTTGGCAGGTCCTGCTTCCAGATGAGTCGAGTTGATCAGGCAGCGCCCGGGAGCTGTCTGCAAGGCTGCCTCCAGCACCT
This sequence comes from Anaerolineaceae bacterium, assembly GCA_028714615.1. The sequence goes on from JAQTMA010000198.1 coordinate 1,573, forward strand.
CCGGCTCGGTGGTATCGATCACCAGCGGAGCGCGCACCAGGGAAGCCAGTGGTTTGACCAGGCGGCGCATCAGAACAGCTTCGTCGCCGCGCTCGGTGAGGGCCACGGAAATGTCCAACCCATGCGCCCCGCCGTTGACCTGCTGGCGAGCCAGGGAGACCATCCCGTCATAATCTTCCGCCATGAGCAACTGCTTGAATTTCTGGCTACCCTGGGCGTTCAGCCGTTCACCGATCAAGAAAGGACGAGGTTCCTGCAGCATGGGGACGGACTGGGTGGCGGAGGCCAGCTTCGGGACGTTCAACACGGGGCGAGGCGACTGGGGTCGCCGGCCTAGTTTTTCCACCAGGCGCTGCAGGTGGGCCGGGGTTGTGCCGCAGCAGCCACCCACCACGGCCACGTGGTATTTCTCGACATACTCGACCAACGTCTCGGCAAAGAGTTCGGGTTCCAGCGGGTACACTGCCTGCCCGTCCACGTTGAGAGGTAGGCCTGCGTTGGGGATACACGAGACCGGCAAGGAAGATTGTTCGCCCAGGATGCGGATCGGTTCGCGCATGTGGTCAGGGCCGGTGGAGCAGTTCAACCCGATCACATCGATGGGCAGCCCTTCCAGGATGGTTTGCACCGCGCTCGCGTCCGTTCCCAGGAGCATGCGCCCGGTGGTGTCCAGCGTGACCTGGGCCTGAATCGGCAGCCAGGTAGCGGTATCGGTAAATGCCTGCTGGATGCCATGAATGGCGGCCTTGACCTCCAGGATATCCTGAGAGGTTTCGATTATCAGCAGGTCCACCCCTCCCTGAATCAGCCCGCGAGCCTGTTCGCAAAAGATGTCCGACAGCTCGGTGAAATTGACGTTCGATAGCTCGGGGTCATCGACCGATGGCAGTTTACCGGAAGGCCCGATCGAGCCGGCAACGAAGCGCGGCGTATTTGCAGTACTATATTCATCCGCCAGGCGGCGCGCCAGGCTGGCAGCCGCCTGGTTGATCTCGATGACCCGCTCACCCAGGCCATATTCACCCAGCGTTAGCCGGTTCGCGCGGAAGGTGCAAGTCTCGATGACATCCACCCCCGTCTCCAGGAAGGAACGATGCACGCCCTCCACGGCCCACGGCGCTGTGATCACCAGGTAGTCGTTGCAACCCTGGGTCTTATCGCCGCCAAAATCCTCAACCGAGAGATCGAGTTTTTGCAGGCTGGTACCCATTGCTCCATCGAAGATCAATACCCGCTCGTTGAGAGCATCCAGATATTTGCGATTGGTATAGATTCTAACCATTTTTACCTCTTCAGCCATTTCGCTTCTCACTCTTCCACATGGCGTAGCGCCCGAAGGGAGTGCGGTCAGCGTCGAGCAGCTCCGCTGCGGGGAGCACAATCTGGCGCCCGCAGCCGCCACACCTGGCGCAATCGCCCTGACAAACAAGAATACTCAGTTCCTCACCCGAACGTCCAATGTAGTCTGCGATCATTCTACGTGCACCGGTAAGCGCCTTCAATAGATACGGTCCATCTTCGCAGGGTTGGACGGTTACAAATGCTTGCCCGCAGGTAGGACAGGTGCCCACCTGCATCAGGCTGACCGCAATCGGCAGGTCAGTATCCCAATGGGAGAAGAGATAATACCGATCCGCGAAACGAGTAACTTTAATCGAAGGCCCCATCGTTTACCTCGTAGGTCCAGCCGGCCTGGAAAAAACGGTGATGCAACTGGTCAAGTCCATAAAACAAAAGAGCCTCTCTGGAAAGAGAGGCTGAACCGGTTAAGGGGTTTCTCCCTCATCTTCCAGAATTCCTGATGGATTCCCATCAGGTTCTGCCGGAGTTGGCACCAGCCGTGTACTCACAGCGGTTGCCGAGGTTTCAACGGGCCGGTCCCTCCACCTCTCTGGATGAGTGGTCAGGCGACGAACGCCTTCCCTATTCGAATTGGATAGAGTTTACCACAAACTTGGGATATAATCAAACGTACCAGGAACCATCCCCGTGGAAAACACGCCAAAGACACCGAACTTCTTATCCTTCCTGCCTGCCGTTCTCTTGCTGGCCATCGTCGGCTGGGGCGGCCTCGTGGCGGTGGTCTTGTTTACCCTCCCCACCCTCGGTCCGCGTTGGTTATTCTTCTTCCTGGGGGTCATGGCCCTCAGCGGCAGCGTGATGCCGTTGGTATATTTCTTTAACCGGCGGTTTCCCAGCCACCCGCCCGCCGACGGGAACGTCATCGTACGCCAGGCGATTTGGGTGGGGATTTACGGCAGTGCGCTGACCTGGCTGCAACTCGGGCGGATGTTCTCCTTCACCATCGCCGCCATTTTGGCGGGGGCACTGATCCTGATCGAAGGCATGTTGCGCCTGCGCGAAATCAGCCAGTGGAAACCCAAAGAATAACGGATAGAATTCCAGGATCATCGTTCGCTGGTCTCCATGACCGATTTGCGTTCCCTCCCCTCCGTCGACCAGCTGCTCCAAACCCGGCAAGCTGCCGAGATGATCTCGACCTATGGACGGCCCCTTACCCTCGAAGCCATCCGTTTGGTTCTCGCCGAGATGCGGACCAGCGATCTCAAACCTGACGATCCCGTACCTGCCAATACAGCCTTGATCAGCCGGGCGCAAGAAAAATGCGCCGCGTGGGTTGCTCCCAGCCTGGTTGCAGCCATTAACGCCACAGGCGTCATCTTGCATACCAACCTGGGGCGAGCGCCTTTGAGCGCTGCTGCCATGCAAGCCGTGATCACCGCCGGGCAGGGTTACTCCAACCTGGAGTTCGACCTGCGAAAAGGCATGCGCGGCTCGCGCCTGATCCACGCGGAAGAACTACTCACCCACCTGACCGGGGCAGAAGCTGCTATGGTGGTCAATAACAATGCCGGCGCTGTCCTGCTGGCGCTGTCTGCGCTTGCCCGCCGCAGGCGGGTGATCATCTCGCGCACTCAATTGATCGAAATTGGCGGCGGCTTCCGCATCCCGGAGGTGATGGCCCAATCGGGTGCGCACCTGGTCGAGGTCGGCGCCACCAACCGGGTCCACCTGGACGACTATCGCCTGGCGCTTCAGCAGCCTACCGCGTTGGTCATGCGCGCCCATTCGTCCAACTTTCGCATGATTGGCTTCACCGCCGAACCGGCATTGGCCGATCTGGTGCAACTGGCTCACCAGCACGGAGCGCCCGCTTTGGACGACCTGGGTTCGGGTACCCTGCTCGAGACCGAGCGTTTCAGCCTGGCTCACGAACCTATGGTGCAGGAATCGGTGGCCCTGGGCGTTGACCTGGTGAGTTTCTCGGGGGATAAGCTGATCGGCGGGCCGCAGGCCGGTATCCTGGTCGGCCGTCGGGAGCTGATCGCGAAGCTAAAGAAACACCCGCTCGCTCGCGCCATGCGCGCCGACAAACTATGCCTGGCGGCGCTCTCCGCTACGCTGCTGCATTATCTCAAAGACGAAGCCGAACGGACTATCCCGGTCTGGCAGATGATCGCCCAAACCGCCGAACA
>JAQTMA010000198.1:5169-7504 GCA_028714615.1 Anaerolineaceae bacterium
CGCCAACCTGACGCATGCCGACCTGATCAAGCGGCGCGGCGAGCCGCCAGTGCTATTCCATCACACGATGGAACGTGAGGAAGCTGCCCGTTCGGAACTGCGCACGATCACCTATGACCGCTATCCCCTGGAAGCCTGGGTGCGGGAGGCCGGGGGTAACCGCAGCGCAGCCCTCGCCCGGCGCTACCGCCAGATGTTCACCGACCTGGATATCCACGAGGGGCGCATTGCCCTGTATGGTCGCGACGAACTCGGCCCCACCTGGGCGACCCTCTCTTCTCTGCAACGGATCGCCCCCCAACTCGAGTTCGCCGGCGATCTGGACGACTCGCTCCTGCTGCAGGCGAGAGCTACCAAGGATAGCGCCGAGGTCGAGCGCATCCGCAAGGTGGGTCGCGCCACCGCAGCGGTCGTGGACCAGGTGGCGCAATCCCTGCGCCGGGCGCCCGTGCGGGAGGGGTGTCTGTTGAACGAGCAAAGCCAGCCCCTCACCATCGGGCAGGTAAAACGCCAGATCGAGGTCTGGTTGGTAGAGGGCGGCCTGGAAAACCCGGAAGGAGGCATCTTCTCCATCGGGCGCGGCGCCGGCGTCCCCCATACGACGGGCAATAACGAGGACGTCATCCGCCAGGGCGAGACCATCGTCTTCGATATCTTCCCATGCGAATCGGGCGGCGGGTACTTCTATGATTTCACCCGCACCTGGTGCGTTGGCTTTGCTCCGCCCGCGGCGCAGGCGCTCTACGACGCCGTGCGCGCGGTGCTCGAACAGCTTCGCCGCGCACTGCAGCCCGGTATGCTCGCTGCCAGCTTGCAGGCGCTGGCCTGCGACCTGTTCGAGGCCCAAGGCTATGCTACACTACGTTCGCAGCCGGGTACCACAGACGGTTTCGTCCACGGGCTGGGGCACGGCGTTGGGCTGTTCATTCACGAACGTCCGAATTTTGGGTACACAGCTACTTCCCAAGATGTGTTGGCCCCGGGCGCAGTCTTCACCCTCGAACCCGGGTTGTACTATCCCGAGCGCGGCCTGGGGGTGCGTTTGGAAGATACCTATTTCGTCGAGCCGGATGGCCGCATCGAACCCCTGGTCGAGTACCCGCTCGACCTGGTACTCTGAGCCGTTTTCTGGAAAGGAGACGATCTGATGACCGAATCAGCGAATATCCAACAACCCATCCCCGATGAGGTGCTCGATGAATTGATTCGGGGGGAAGAACCGAGTGCACCTGTGGAACTGACCGTCGACCAACGGCTGCAGATCGAGATCGCTCACCAACTCCGCTCGATCAACTTCAAGCTGGTTTTATTTTTGGCCGTGCTGTTGATCGGGATCGTTCTTGGGCTTCTGGGAAGCTTCCGGTGAGCTAAATACTATTCCATCCCAGAAATCATTGGGATACATCCGATATGGAAGAGCAGACTGAAAGGCAGGCTTTTGGAAGGATATCCCGGGCTTGCATATTTTCAGATTGCCCCTTAAAATGAGACATCACCTGAAGTTGAACAAAATTGAATTGGCACGTCATCCTATTCGTTGAAATACGGGAGGGTTTATGAAGACGTCTGCACATCTCTATCGGCTGATCTGCGTTGCTGTCTGCCTGACGATGGTCGTCAGCCTGGTTCCACTGCAGATATTTCCAGTTCAAGCGGCATCCACCACTATCGTTATCAGCCAGGTATACGGCGGCGGGGGAAATGGAGGCGCAACCTATAAGAATGATTTTATCGAACTGTATAACCTGGGGGCTACGGCGGTGGATGTCACCGGCTGGACGGTGCAATACGCATCCAAAACAGGAACTTCCTGGCAGAAGACTGATTTAACCGGTACTATCGAACCGGGAAAGTATTATCTCGTACAAGAAGCACAAGGCACAGGTGGAACAGTCGAATTGCCCACGCCGAATGCGATTGGTACTATTCCGATGAGTGCAACTGAAGGAAAAGTTGCCCTTGTAAATAATTCGACAGCATTAACCGGAGCCTGTCCGACCGGGGTAATCGATTTTGTTGGATTCGGAGCTGCCAACTGCTCAGAAACTTCACCAACCCCTGCTTTAAGTAACACTACTGCGGCACTGAGGAAAGATGGTGGCGCAACCGACACCGATAACAACAGCGCCGACTTTACCGTTGGCGCTCCCAATCCTCGGAATACACCCCCTGCTGACGTTGCGCCCGCAGTTGCCAGTACCATCCCGACGGAAGGCGCATTCAACGTCCCGCTCGATACCAATATCACCGTTTCATTCACCGAAGCCGTCGATGTGACTGACCCCTGGTTTACATTAACTTGCGACGTTAGCAGTAGCCACACGGCCACAGTGAC
>JAQTMA010000199.1:0-3380 GCA_028714615.1 Anaerolineaceae bacterium
TCCAGGCTAACGTCGTGGAGTACCTGGCGGGACCCGTAGGAGACGAAGAGGGAATGAATAGATAGCATGGTTAGTTCCTTAAAGGCACCAAGGCAATAAGGCAACAAGGAAGTGCCCCCTCTCCCTGGGCTTGTCAGGGAGAGGGCTGGGGTGAGGGTTGTATGAGGGCAAATCAATGTCAAAGTCAGTTCTACTGGTCATCTTTTGCAGTCAAGTAACTCAAAATAACAACAAGGTGCAAACTTGGAGGAAAATGAATCTACCCACCATCAAGTCCTGGACGTCGACAACCCTCACCCCAACCCTCTCCCTCACGAACACAGGGAGAGGGAGTCTCTCCGATGCCGGGACGCTTTGCAGTCCCTCGCGAAAGGCCCCGAGGAAAGCAATCGGGGTGCTGCGCTAAGAGAGAGAGTACGCCCTCATCGCCCCATTGCCTACCATGTCGCTTGCCTTTTTGCCCGTTTCAATATCCACAAGAAGAATGGGGCGCCGGCCAGCGCAGTGATGACGCCGACGGGTAGCTCCTGGGGCGCCATCAGGCGGCGGGCCAGCACGTCAGCCAGGAGCAGCAGGATGGCGCCCCCCAGGATGGAAAACGGCACCAGCTTGCGATAATCCCCGCCCCACACCAGGCGGATGATGTGCGGTACGACCAGGCCGACGAAACCGATGATACCCGAATAGGCTACGGCGGCCGCGCTGGTCAGGGAGGCGGCGGCGATGATGGCGATGCGCACCCGCTCGACGGGCAGGCCGAGTTGCTGGGCTTGCTCATCGCCAAATTGCAGCACGTTGAGGGCATGCCCGAGTAACAACAGTGCGATCAGGCCAAGCACCACGTAGGGCAAGATACCCACCACTGGCCCCCAACCGCTTTGCGATGAACCGCCCAGCAACCAGACGATCGCACGGCGCAACTCGCCTGTCGAACGCAGCATCAGGTAGGAGGTCAGCGCGTTGGCGAATGAACCGAGGGCCACCCCGGCCAGGATCAAGTTGGAAGTGGGGACGCTCCCGTGAGGTCCCACTCGGGCAATCAGGTAGACGGCAGCGACAGTCAGGAGGCCGGCGGTGAAAGCAGCCAGGGGCACGGCCAACAGTCCAAGGGAGGTATATGGCCACTGGACGCTCATGGCCAATACGGCGCCCAATCCGGCTCCCGAAGCCACCCCGATCAGGTATGGATCGGCCAGCGGGTTGCGGAATAGTCCCTGGTAAGCTGCGCCGGAACCTCCCAAGGCAGCGCCGGTAAGGGCTACTAAAACCGTGCGCGGCAGGCGCAGCTCGTAAAAAATTACCCCGAAGGCGTCTTGACCGGATGGTATCTTCCCGGCGATCAACTCGAACAGGCTGTGAAGCGGGATGAGGACGCTGCCCAGCGCGAGGCTGAGCAGCAGGGCGGCGGCGAGGAGCAGGACGAGGGGGAGATAGGAACGCATCTATTACTTTACGGTATCTCCGGATGGATGAGTTTCGCCAATGTTTCCAACCCGTCCACCAGGCGTGGTGTTGGGCGGCTGACCAGGTTATCATCGAATATGTAAACGCGGTGATTCTTGACCGCGTTGATCGCATCCCACCCGGGACGGTTTAATAGACTGGCCGGTGTGACCCCATAAGCAGCATCGCCCAACAGGATCACCTCTGGGTTTTTGACCAGCAGTTCCTCCGACGAAATCTGCGCCCAGCCGTTGCCTATGGAGACGGCGACATTTTCTCCGCCAGCTTGAGTGATCAATTGATCGACAAAGGTGCCGGCGCCAGAGGTGTATGGTTTGGCCGGATCGGTGGCGTCCAATTCGTAATATACGTCAGGGTGTGCGGTCACGTTCGCCAGTTTCTTCTCCACGGTCTGTACCCTTTTCTGCAGCGAGCCAACCAACTCGCGCACTTGTGCAGATTTCCCGGTAAGCTGGCTCACCGTTTTCAGATTGTCGTAGAGACCTTGCAAGTCGGTTGGGTTTGCCAGGTAAAAGACGGTCAGACCCAGGTCTTCGATTGCTTTTACCTGATCGGCTGTGTTCACGCCGGCGGCGAGCACCAGGTCGGGTTTCAAGGATGCAATCTGTTCGAGGTTGTATTTGCCCATCGATCCGCCTACAGTGGGCAGGGATTTGGCTTGCACAGGGTAATCGGAGAAATCATCCCGGCCAACGACCGTGGATCCGGCGCCCAGGGCGTAGAGGATTTCCGTGTTCGAGGGAGCCAGAGAGACGATCCGTTTGGGTAGGCCGGCCAGTTGTACCTGACGGCCTAATCCATCGGTTATGGCTGGGGGAACCGATTGTTGGGCGACAGCATCCGTAGGCCGCGCGGCAGTGATGTCGCTTGGGATTGCGGATGGGGCTATCGTTGGCTCCAGAGTGGCTGGAGCAGATACAGGCGTGGTCGGAGCGACGGTAGTAACCGCCGCCGGCTGGCAGGCCGCCAGCAGCAAGACGATAGAAACGAGCAGGAGAAGACGAGGATTCATGGGGGCAGGTAGTCTCACAGTAGGGTAGTCAGGTAGTTGGATGGGCAGACAGGTAGTCTTTGGGCAGAAAGCTTGCCGGCGGCGCTTTGCATAGCACTCATTACGGGTCAATGCCCTTAAGAACGCAGAGCATGCTTGAGCTAACCCCGGCGAAGTAAACTCAGCCTTTACCCGGTAGGAACGAAAAGCCCCTGCCGCGAATGCAGGGGAGGGGTTTCTGGCTGAGATCAGTAATTGCCATGGTCTCCACCTCCTTTCAGCGAGGTCGTGGTGAACGAGGATGCAGGGCGGTCGATCTGGCTTGAGTAGTGGTTAGTAATTAGCGATTGGTGGTTAGTAATGAGAAAGTGCCATTCGTACGGCATATTCCCAATCGCTAATCACTAACCACTACTAATTAATCACTACTCCCACAGTTGCGCGACAGCACCGGACTTTGTTGCGGGCCGTGGCCCGATCCATCACCGGTTTCGCCTGAGAGCCTTTCCATCCGGGGAGAAGGCACCCTGCGGTATTCGATTGAGATGATTGTAAGGGGGAAAGGAGATTAAAGCAAGGGGCAATGCCTTCTAATACAAATCCAATACAGCGTTAGCACGACTCTAATTGTCACCCAGTAAGATAATAAGCAGAGAAAAGATGGATCGTTTCCGAATCAAAATTACCTTTCAGGAGAGAGTACGATGACCATGTATTTTACCCCCTTCACTCGTTCTGCCCGCCGCCGGTGGATGGAGCGCATGCTGCAGGCCAATGATATGCCCGAAATGATGGAAAACAAAATATTTTTCCCGGTGAATGTTGCTGGTGGGTCAGACTCATTTGTGGTTACGGCGCTGCTGCCTGGCGTCAATCCGGATGATCTGAACATCCAGATCGTCAATGAAACGGTCAGTATCCAGGG
>JAQTMA010000199.1:3480-7494 GCA_028714615.1 Anaerolineaceae bacterium
GGCTCAGCGCGATGAGTGAAGGTCTCCCACGCCCTGGCGATCATTCCCGAGCGGACCTGCCACTACGAATGTACAGGCAAATTGCGCAGGAAGAATTCCGCGACCCGCTCCTCCATGTAGACCCGGTCGGCCTGGCGGCGGGGCGTGTGCCGTTCGTCAGGGAAGACCAGCAGTTCGTAGGGCTTGTGGGCGCGGATCAACGCGTTGATCAATCGGGCAGTGTGGCGGAAATGCACATTCTCATCGATCAGCCCGTGCACCAACAACAAATTCCCGATCATATTCTCCACGTGAGCCATCACGCTGCTATCCTGGTAGCCTTCCGGGTTTTTCTGCGGCAAGCCCATGTAGCGCTCGGTATAATGTGTGTCGTAGCCGCCCTGATGCGTCACCGGTGCTCCGGCGACCGCCACTTGGAAAGTCTCCGGGGCGCGCGCCAGACTCATGGCTGACAGATAGCCGCCGTAGCTCCACCCGTAGATACCCACCCGTTTGGGGTCTGTAAGTCCTTGCTGTACCAGCCAGCGCACCCCATCCACCTGGTCTTCCACCTCGTGTAATCCCAGATTGTGCCAGATAGAGCCCTCGAACTCCAGGCCGCGGCGAGCGCTGCCGCGGTTATCCAACATGAACACCAGGTAGCCCTGGTGAGCCAGGTACTGGCCACGCATGGTCACCGTGGTGAACCACTTATTGGCCACCAACTGGACGTGCGGTCCACCGTACACGCACACGATGCTCGGGTGTGGTCCCTTTCCGAAAGATTCGGGCGGTCGGAAGATCGCCCCGTACAAGGTAGTTCCGACCCTGTTCTTCAAGGAAACGAGCTCGGGTGTGACCAGCGGCCGACTCTCCAGGCGCGGGTCGCCTTTGGCGTAGATCGTCGCCAGGATGGAGGCATCTTCGAGCGAGCGCAGGCGCACGACCGGAGGCTGAGTTACGGAGTGGTAGGTGTCGACGAAACGCCGGCAGGCGTGATCCAGGGTGACGGAATGAGCACCAGCCTCAGGCGTGATGCGACGCGCCTCGCCTCCATCCAGGGACACCCGGTACAACTGGTCTTCGAGCGGGCTTTCGCGGTTGGCGGTGAAATATACGCGGCGGCGCTGCTCGTCGACCCCAGCGATGTTCCCTACTACCCATTCGCCCTGGGTCAGCGGGTGGACCAGGCGGGCGTCACGGTCATACAAGTATAGATGCTGAAAACCGGTGCGCTCCGATCCCCAGATGAAGCTTCCATCCCTAAGGGGAGTGAACAGGTCGTTCAGGTTGATCCACAGCCTGGATTCCTCGACCAACAGGACCTGGGCTTGACCGGTGGCGGGATCGTAGCGCACCAGTTCCAGGCGAGTCTGCTCTCGGTTCTCCAACTGGGCAGTCAGGCGGCCGTCTGGCAGCCAATCCACTCGGCAGAGGTAGCGTTCTTCGTCTGCATCGCGCAGGTCCATCCAGACCGGGTCGCCGCCTTCGCGAGAGATCACCCCCAGGCGAATGCGTGGATTGTCCATCCCCGCGAACGGGTAATGGTGGTCTTCTTGGGCCTCGGGGCCGGTGACGTCCTTGCCCGGGTGGGTGATGCGATAGACGGGGATGTGCGACTCGTCCACCTCTTCGAATGCCAGGAAAAGGCTGTCGGGCGACCACCAGAAGCCGTGCTTGCGGTCCATCTCCTCCTGGGCCAGGAAATCGGCCAGGCCGTTCGTTTTCCCGGCTTCACGCGCTCCATGGGTGACCTGGTGCGCCTGGCCTTTTTCCCCCGGCCGGGCGCTGGCAACGTACACTTCACCATCTTGGATGTAGGCGATCCAATCCCCATCCGGCGAAAACTGTGGATCGAGGGCTGGTTTCCCCTGCGCGTCTACTACCTTGCGCATAGGCGAATCAACACCGTCAATCACATATATGTCGCCTTGCATGGGGATGAGCATACGGTTGGCTTGCGGCGCCCAGTAAAACTGGGGAATGCCTTGGGAGAGCAAGCGCATTCGTTCGCGCCGCAGGGCTTCTTCTGGGGAGACGTTCTCTTCGGTGGTCCCGCCCTCAGGCGGGGCGGCCAGCAGGCGTTCGGCGCCAGTGGCGGGGTCAAAGACGTATAACTGCTGCTGCAAGGTGCCCTGTGGGCTGTATAGGTAAGTGATCAATTGGTCATCGGGAGTGAACGCCAGGTTCTGGCTGCTGGCTGAGCGGGGCGGCAAGCCACCCGGGACGGCCGTTCCGGGCAGCGGCAGCGTGGCAACTTCTTCGATGGGAAAGGATATCGATTTGGGCATAGGGGATCCTTGGGGAGAAGGCAACAGGTCAACGAGGTAATACAGGGCCTTGACAATGCTTTCGCTCAGGCGCTTAACCTTTTCACTCAACCCTTGTCAAGCATATGGTGGCACCTACCCAACTACGTAACTATCCAACTACCTGACTCGCCACCCCCAGCATCAATGCAATCTGTCCAAGGTGGTAGGTCATGTGCACCAGGACTTTCGCTTTCGGTATCGGGTCGGCGAAGCGATCGAGCGCCAACACCGAGTCGGAAGTGAAGAAGAGCAAGCCGCCTACCGCTGTATAACTGGCCGAGCGCAGGCTCCATTCCGGGCGCACCAGGGTGAGCATGGCGGATACGGTCATCAGGGTAAGGGCGATGCTATAAACCAGGATGCCGATGCTCAGACCGGTTCCACCCGGACGGGAGGCAACCGCCTGGGCGACCCGCCGGTATAGCAGGAAAGCTGCACCGCCGACGACCACCGCCAACATCATCGCGATTCCATCAATCGGAGGAAAGGTGGGATTAAATCCACCGGTATAAGCCAGGTGAGCCAGCAAGAATGAAGCCAGCCCGGCCATGAAGAGATTGACTGGCAACATCAGGAAGATATCCCCGGCCAGGGAGAAACCCAGTCCGATGGCAAACCAAACGGTCCGACCTTGTAACCCGGTGGTCTGGACGAACCAGAGGAGCAGTACGATCAGGGTAGCGGGTTTGAAGACAAACTCAAATGTCTGCGATTTGCGCCAGACGGCAACCCAATCGATAACGGCCAGAACCAAAGCCACGACCAGCAGAGTGTAGTCCACGTTACTCTTGCCCTCCACGGCGGTACCCTAACTGGCGCAGCACATCCGGATTGTTGCGCCAATTCTTTTCGACCTTGACGCGCAGCTCGAGAAATACCTTGCGACCACTCATTGACTCGATCTCCTGGCGGGCAGTGGTGCCGATCTTTTTAAGCATATCACCACCCTGTCCGATTACGATCGGTTTCTGAGACTCGCGTTCGACGAACAAGGTAGCGCCGATGTATGCGCCAGATTCGCCCCGCTCAGTGTATTGATCCACGCGTACTGCCAGGGCGTGCGGAACTTCGTCACGTAAATGCACCAGCGCGGCTTCACGGATCAAGTCGGCGGCGATCTCCCGTTCATATAGATCGGTGACCGTTTCAGGGTCATACATCGCTTCGCCACTGGGCAGGTGTTCGATGATCTCGTCGATCAGCTTTTGGCGTTGGTAGCCGGTGGAGGCGGAGAGTTGGATGGGATAGGCGGCCGGGACCAGCTCGTGGAAAGCCCGTTCGCGATCCGACAACTCCCGGGGAGGCACCAGGTCCACCTTGTTCAAGGCCAGGATCAGGGTAGGCGCCGCACGCAGGGCATTGATCTTTTCGGCGACCAGGTGGTCTTCATCGGTGGGCGACTCGCTGGCGTCGACCATAAAGACGATCACGTCGGCGTCTTTTAAGGTGTCAGCAGCTTCTTCGTTCATGAAATCCCCAAGCTTATGATGGGGCTTGTGTAAGCCCGGAGTATCCATGAAGATGATCTGGGCGGTTTCCAGGGAGAGGATTCCCAACTGGCGACGCCGGGTGGTTTGAGGGCGTGGTGAGACGGCAGCCACTTTCTGCTCTAATAGGGCATTCATCAGCGTCGACTTGCCGACATTGGGACGGCCGACCACGGCTACATAACCTGTTTTGAATTCCTGCTTTTGATTGGGCATACCAATTTCTTTACGAAAAT
>JAQTMA010000200.1 GCA_028714615.1 Anaerolineaceae bacterium
TCTGGGACGTTTTCCTGAAGAACGGCGAAAAGCCCGCTTCCGATGAGGTACTCTCTCTTTACTTTAAATATAATTTGAGCTCAGGCTGCATCGCTACGGTCGAATCCACCAACTATTGCGCCAACACCACAGTCACCCCCCCGCTCTGGTGGTACGACCCCAGTGGGACAATCTCAAACCGCTGGCTGAAGACAGGTCCAGGTCCGGGTGGACAAACAACCACCTGCCTGACCAATCAACACGAATTGAAATTGGAGGTAGATGCAAGCGGTCACCCGGGATTATCGGATGAGCTGAGCTTCACTCCCCTGGTCGTCGCCTTGGAACATGCCCCTTCAGCGGTCGTCCTTTCCCGGTTTATCACACTCAACGGTGACACCCAGGTGGCTATCGAGTGGCAGACCTTATCGGAGATGAATATTTCGGGGTTTTACGTACAGCGGGGCAACCAGGCCGGGGGTCCCTTCGGACGCATACCGGACAGCCAAAACCCACACTTCTTCCCTTCGCAAGGGAATGGATTAACCGGCGCCTCCTATTCGTACGTGGATACGGGCTTGACCAATGGGAGTACGTATTACTACCGCCTTGAGGCTATCAACAGTGACGGCGCTTCAATCCTGTTCGGCTCTGTTTCAGCCAGTCCCTCCCTGCCAACACCCACACCAACCCCCACGAGTACCCCCACAGCCACTATCACGCCAACCCCAACCATCACGCCAACCATCACCAATACCCCCACCGTTACAGCCACCGCCACACCCACACGCACCATCACTCCCACACGCACGCCGACCAGGACCTACACGCCATACCACTCACCTACTCCGTGGAGGACGCTGACGCCTTACTCTACCACTCCATACCGTTCTCCCACTCCAAGCGGGTCCAGGTCCCCAACCCCCAATGCGCAAACCCGAACAGTTCAGGCAAAAACACCCACGCGCACCAGCACGATCGCGTCAGGTGGATATCCTGCCTCCAACCAGACTACTCCACGCAGCTCGGGGACAGGTTCTGGTTACCCGGCCGCGGGGCAGCCGACGAAACAATCAGCCGGTGGTTATCCGGCTTCAGGATCACAGTCTCCGGCGACCTCCCAAGCCACCCTCCCAGGGATGCCCTCCGCGGTCTCCCCTACCATTACAGGGACCTTTGCAGCGGCTTCTGCCACGACGACTCCCCAGCCGGTTGGGCCGGAAAGATCTGGGGGAGGGGGAGGGGTCGGTTTCTGGACCAGCCTGGGCATCGGCAGCCTGTTCGGGATCGCGGTGCTCCTGGCGGGCGGATGGGTGCTCTTCCAACGCCGCGGACTGCCTTAGCCTCCCGTTTCAGAGGAAAAGGGGGATTGGCCTCAACCTCCTATTTTTGACAATTCAATTCATTTATGCTATTCTTGAAGCATCTCAGGCTCTGGAAGGAAGTATGCAGCGCGAACGCGTCTCCGATAACGTCTACTGGTTCCAAAGCGAAGTGTACGCGCAAGTTACCGCGGGGGTCATAGCAGGGCCACAATGGGCAGTCGTCATTGACACCCTGGCACTTCCGGAAGAAACTCTTGCTATGCGTGATTTTGTGGAGGACGTGCTGAAAGTACCCGTCCGGTACGTGATTGACACGCATTCTCACGCCGACCATGCTTGGGGAAATTGTTTTTTTCCGGGCGCAACCATCATCGGTCACGAGCTGTGTCGAAAAGCCCTGGTCGAACGAGGTCCGGCGGCCTTAGAATCTGCCCGGCGATTGAATTCTACCTTTAAACAGATCAAGCTGGTTCCCCCTCAGCTTACATTCGAGCAAGGTAGCATGACTTTGCGGGTGGGCAAGAAAAACTTGATGATGTTTCCTACCTCTGGCCATAGCCCGGATGGAATTTCGATTCTTGTAGAAGAAGATCGGGTTTTATTCGCCGGCGATGCTTTTTTGCCTCTGCCTTTCGTCGTCGACGGAGATATCGAGGAGCTGGCCGCAACCATCAAGAAGATCGGTAAACTGGGCCTGGAAAACATCGTTCAGGGTCATGGCGACATCATCCTCCGGGGTGAGATCGACGACGCGGTAAAAGAGAACCTGGCTTACCTGGCATGCATCCGCAAGGCAGTGCGGGCGGCAGCGCGCCGGCGGAATCCGCAGGATGCCCTGGCGGAAATTGCCATCGAATCCTGTGGAAAAAGCCGTGTCTTCCTGGGCGGCCTGGCGGAAGAACTCCACCGCCGCAATTTGCGGGCCCTCTACCGTCAATTACTGATTGAAGAAGAACCGGGCAGTCCGGAAAAAGTAGTGGCTGCCAAAGAAGAATAGCTAATAAATATCTGCACTATAGTGCAGATATTTTTATATTTACTTCTGGATGGTTTTTTCGGCTCTTTTTAATTTGAGCGCTCGCCAACCGTGCAAACGCTCGGTGCCGTTGATCAGCCGGCGGATATTCGGGCGCAGCGACCAGGCGAGCAGCACCAGCGCCATGCCGCTATAGATCACGTATGCCCAGGGCGAGAGACCCAGGGCTGCGCGGTATGCAAAAATAATCAACGAGAGCAAGGCAATGCTCATCGTGGTCACTGAGGCATAACCGATACCATACCAGATAGCGGCTGCCATGGGAACGATGATCAGCAAACTCGGCGGCCACAGCCCAAATGAGCCCCCGACACAGGTTGCTCCGCCGGCGCCGCCGCGCATACGCCAACCAGTTTTACGGCTATATTCCAAAAGGAAAACAGAATAATTGTGCCCAATGATCGCAATTACCGGAGCGATGTAGGGCATCCAGCCAATCTCTGGCATAGCCCAACGCGCCAGCCAAACAGCAGCAGCGCCCTTGAGGAAATCAAATATTGCCGTACCGATCCCGGCCACAATGCCGGCGGCGCGCATTGCATTCGTCCCCCCGGTCCGCCCGCTTTCGACCGTGCGGATATCTTTACCGGTCGAAAACTTCACGATCAAATACCCTGATGGGATCGCTCCAATCAGATATGCCCCTAATAGCACACCGGCAATGGTCAATATGTGCATATCGATTATCCTTATCTAGTCTATCTATTTTAACCCATTCTTCATGGTTCCGTTACTCGACTTTAACATTGACTTCGCACACCACTCCGCCATCGATACGGAAACCCCGCGCTTCCCAGGTCTCGAGGAGGTCGCCCGAATCCGGTTGGTGTGGGAACCAGATGAAATAGATAACTCCCGGATAAGTAATTTCGGCAATATCGGTGGGAGAAGGATACGGCGGACCGGATGGGTGAGAATGCCAAATCGCTAATAGATCCAGGTGGCGCTCATCCATATCGATCAAGGCTCTCACCTGATCTTGAGCATACATGCGGAACCGGGTAGCGCTGTGGAATTCATTCGGGATGGCGTAGCACCGCTCGACAAGATCGTCTCGCCCGGCTAACAACCCACAGGCTTCCTCCGGCGATTTTTGTACGGCTTCAGCCTGCATTTCAGTCCAGATGGAACGGGGAATGTGCAAGAATGCACCGGCTTTCATTTTCACGCCAACAGGAGCGCCAGGCCCCATAAGACCAGCAACATCGCCAAAGGCTCAACCAACCAAGCGATTAGTGGCCGGCCTTCTTCGTAAGCCCCGGCGAAACTGGTTAGCGCGTAAGCGGGTCCAAGCAATGCCAAACCGAATGAAATCGGACCGACCGGCCAATAGTGCAAACTGGCTGCGAGTTGCCCGATCACCAGGGCTATTCCGGCCGCCCAGGCGAACATCCACCGCCCTCCCGAGCGCAAATACAGCGTCCGCAGGCTGACCAATCCGACCGCCGGCACCAGAGCCGGCAGGAGCAAGTAGGTGCGTAATTCGGTTGCTCGGACAGCAATGGTCAGGATCAGGAATAAGGCAAACGAAAGCGCCGTCAGGACGGCTGTTGCATGGGGATGGCGGATATCCGCCGGGTCTGCCACAATGTATTCGGCCACGAAAACGAGCATGAGCAACGCCCCGCCCATAGAAAAGACCACCCACCACTCTCTACCGCTTGCCAGGGTCGAAAGGGGGGCGCCTACCACCAGCGCGGTGAGCGCCGGCAGCATCCAATGCTGGTACGTCGATTGGCCACGCCCCTGACCCGCGGGTGAGCCGCGCAGCAACCATTCCATGCCCGATGCCGCCAGGGCAGCCACCAACACCGAAACCACCGTTTGGAAATTCAATCGCAGCGCCAGATAAATGCCCGGTAAGCGCAAGGAAAGGAGCTGTTCGGGGATATCAACGAATCTGGCTAAAGAGTAGGCCAGTAAAATCGTGGCTGCCAACACACTCAAATGGTTCATATCCGGCATGTGGCGGGTTGCGCGCATATCAGCATTGTAATCGTCTCTTGGTAGGCTGCCAAGTGATCAGCCTCCCGGCGCCAGCGTGGAGTAGTTTTGATTTCACGACCCCGGCCGGGAATAAATCGAACAGATGTGGTAAAATTAAAACCCATATGGATCAAAAGCATCGTACGCTCGCTCAACCCGACACCACTCAACTTCGTCCGCCGCAACTGGTTAGCTCGCTGCGGGGCGGATTCGACGCGGTTGCCAATCATATTAGCCTCATCATTCTTCCGGTGTTGCTGGATCTCTTTCTTTGGTTTGGCCCGCACCTCAGCCTGAAAACCTTACTGTTGCCCTTCGCGCAACAGTTGGCCACTTTCCCGGGGATGGAAACGCCTGAAATGAAGGATCTGGTCACTTACAGCCAGGATATTTGGAGAACCATCGCCGAACAGATCAACCTGGCCGGCTCCTTGCGTACCTTCCCGGTAGGTATTCCCAGCTTGATGTCGAGCCAATTCCCCGGAGTGACACCCCTGGGCATCCCCATGGTCGCACAGATCACCTCTGCTGGAGTGGCCGTTTCGGTCTGGCTGGCGTTGGTCTTCGTCGGCTTATCCCTTGGCAGCGCATATTTCTCCAGGGTCGCACAAACGGTGGCGATCGACAGCACTCCTCAATCCATCGGAGAATATACCTGGATGGCGTTGCAGTCTGTCCTGCTCACCGTGGCTTGCCTGGTCGTCTTGCTGATCATCGGAATCCCGGCCATGTTGATTCTCTCGTTGATCGCCTTGTTCAGCCCGGCCATCGCTCAGATTGGCCTGTTGCTGCTCAGCGTAGTTCTGGTCTGGGTGATGATACCACTGGCGTTTTCACCCCACGGCATCTTCATGTTCCACCAGAATGCGCTGTATTCCATGTTGACCAGCGTGCGCCTGGTACGCTTTATCTTGCCGGGCACCGGCCTATTCTTTTTGACGATCGTCGTTTTATCTCAGGGTTTAGATTTACTCTGGCAGGTTCCCCCACCCTCGTCATGGCTGAGCCTGGTAGCGATTGCCGGACATGCCTTCGTGACGACTGCTTTGCTGGCAGCGAGCTTTGTCTATTACCGCGACGCAATGCAATGGGTACGCGATTATCTCCAACAGTCTGGAACAAGTCGGTTGAAGACCTGATCCGGCAGGATCGAGGAATACCACCTTTCGAGTAACTAGCGCGTTACTGGTAAATGAATTGGGTTTGATCAACCCATGCTTTCGTTTGGAGGATTGAGTGACTGAAACGGTAAAGATCAGCTCCTACGGAGCCAAAGACATCCAGGTGCTGGAAGGCCTGGAAGCCGTCCGCCGCCGTCCAGGGATGTACGTGGGCGGAACGGACATCAAGGCGTTACACCACCTCGTATTTGAAGTCGTGGATAACTCGATTGACGAGGCTATGAACGGCCCGTGCGATCAGATCGACATCATCATCCACCCCGATAGCAGCGTAACCGTTACCGATAATGGACGCGGCATCCCGGTTGACATCCATCCCGAAAAGAAGAAATCTGCTTTGGAAGTGGTAATGACCATCCTGCATGCCGGCGGCAAGTTCGGCGGAGGCAGTTATAAGGTGTCAGGCGGTCTGCATGGCGTGGGCGTTTCCGCTGTTAACGCGCTTTCCGAGTGGTGTGAAGTGGAAGTGTACCGCGAAGGGCAGGTCTATTTCCAGCGCTACGAACGCGGCATCCCCATCGACGCAGTGAAGATCATCGGCAAAGCCAAAGCGGATGCTCACGGCACCAAAACTACGTTCAAATATGATCCTGAAATCTTCAAGGGCGAGCTGGAGTTCCGTTTCGACACACTCACTCAGCGTTTCCGCGAGATGGCGTTCGTTACCCGCGGTGTGACCATCTACTTCATGGATGAGCGCAGCGATCGAGAGATGACCTTCTACTTCGAAGGCGGGATCACCTCTTTCGTACGGTATCTTAACCGCAATCGCGAAGTGCTCCACCCGGTCGTCCACGTCGAAAAGATGATCGAGAACATCGGCATCGAGGCCGCGATCCAATACACTGACGCGTACCAGGAGTCGGTCTACTCCTTTGCCAACACGATCAACACCGTCGATGGCGGCTCCCATCTGACCGGCCTGCGCGCCGCCACCACCCGGGTGATCAATGATTATTCCCGGCGCTCCAACCTTCTTAAAGAAGCCGATCCGAACTTCACCGGGGATGACACCCGTGAAGGGATGACCGCCATCATCAGCGTCAAGCACCCTGATCCCCAGTTCGAAAGTCAAACCAAGGTCAAGCTGATGAACCCGGAGGTGCAAACCTACGTCACCCAGGTAGTTGCCGAAGAATTCAACCGCTTTCTGGAAGAAAATCCGGCGGCCGCAAAGGCGATCATCTCCAAATGCCTGACCTCCGCTCGCGCGCGGGATGCCGCCCGGAAAGCCCGTGACCTGGTCATTCGTAAGTCAGCGCTGGAGAGCCTGACGTTGCCTGGAAAATTAGCCGATTGCTCCGAGCGCGACTCGAGCAAGACGGAGCTCTACATCGTCGAGGGTGAATCGGCCGGCGGCTCGGCCAAGCAAGGCCGCGACCGCCACTTCCAGGCTATTCTGCCGTTGCGCGGTAAGATCGTCAATACCGAACGAACGCGCCTGGATAAGATTCTGGGCAATAATGAAGTTAAGGCGCTCATCTCAGCCCTGGGCACCGGCATCGGCGATAACTTCGACCTCGCCAACCTGCGCTACGGGCGGGTGGTCATTATGACGGATGCGGACGTTGATGGTAGCCACATCCGGGCGCTGCTCCTGACCTTCTTCTTCCGCTACATGCCTACTCTGATCGAGCAAGGCCACTTATTCATTGCTCAACCTCCGTTATACCGCATTCAGCTCAAAGACAAGGCTCAATACGTCTACTCGGATAATGAGAAAGATAAGATTATCACCGAGATGGGAAAAGCTGCAGAGAAGGCCGGTATCCAGCGCTATAAGGGTTTAGGTGAGATGAACCCGGAGCAATTGTGGGAGACCACCATGAACCCGGAGAACCGCACCCTGCTGGTGGTGGGCATCGACGACGCTGCCGAATCCGATCGCACTATCGATATGCTCATGGGTGAAGCCGTGCCTCCCCGGACGAAGTTCATCCAGACCCACGCGAAAGATGTCCGCAATTTGGACGTGTA
>JAQTMA010000201.1 GCA_028714615.1 Anaerolineaceae bacterium
GGTGCGGCTGGCGCTCGATCCCAGCTGCCAGCCGCCGCTTCCCGATCCATTCGACCCGCTGCCAGTATGCTCGCCGGGTATGCTCCAAGGACCTGATGGCTTACCCTTAGCTCCGCAAGCTCTTCCGGCGGATTATCCATTGAAAATTGCCGCCGACGGTGTCCTGGTAGATGACCCCGGCCACCTGCGTGACCTGGTCTCCGCGGTGCAAGCGGTATTGCGCCTGATCTGGAATGCGCAGGCAGATGCCATTGAGACCGAGATTTGTCAAATCCTCGAAGTCCCCGACCTGCGCGCCTGGTTCCGTGATCCGAAAGGTTTCTTTGCTTACCACATCAAGCGCTATTCGAAAAGCCGGCGCAAAGCACCGATCTATTGGCTGCTGCAATCCCCCCGGCGCAACTATTCCATCTGGTTGTACTATCCGCGCCTGAACCCGGATACCCTGTTCCACGCCGCCCGAGAATACGGCGACGCCAAACTCCATCTCGAGAAAGACCGTCTGGAGGAGATGGCAGCTACCCTGAATGGCCTGGCGGGTACCAGCTTGAAAGCCCGCGAGAAACAGATCGCCCGCCAGGACGACCTGGTGGGCGAGATCCAGGCTTTTCTGAGGAAGCTGGACGAAGCCGCGGCACTGGAGATCAAACCCGATCTGAACGATGGGGTCCTGCTCAACATCGCCCCGCTTCACGCCCTGGTCCCCTGGAAAGAGGCGGAGAAAATCTGGAAAGAGCTGCTATCTGGGGCGTACGCATGGAGTACCATTCACCAGCAGTTAAGCAAGAAAGGTTTCTAATGGGCATTATCACCGATACGCTGGTCCAACAGATCGCCGAGCAGGTCCAGGCCCACCGGGTAGTCGTCTGGTTCGACCCGGAGAAAGCTTATCTATCGGTCGTGAACAACCTGGAGATTTCAGAAACCGCGGTTTATCGTTACCTTCCGGAAAAAGGCTTCCTTTTCTTACGCCGCGAGCTGGAACCCATCTGGAGCAGCCTGGACGAAAAGCCGCAGCTGTTGATCTATGTGCCTTCCAGCCAGGAAGATACCCACCACGCGCTGGAAGAATATACCGTGGTGGGCGTTGCATTGGCTCCTGGTCTTCAGCCCATCGAGCACAATACCCGCCTGGCCGTTGTAGCGCGCCGGGCTATGGTGAAGGTGCTTCCGCGCGCCTCCGTAGAAGCAGTGATCGCAGATGTCGAGCAGGGCAAGCTGGATCTGGCAGAATTAGAGGAGATCGCGGCGAACGGGCTGGTGATCCAGACCGGTGCCTTGGGAGTGATCTTCGGCACAGGCAACGCTGAAGACATGGCGCTGAGATTCCTGACTGATGGTCAGATCGATCATGATCTAGCGGCTAAGAATGCCGGGCCGGCGCTGGCCGACCTGCTGGGAAATACGTACGGCGCCTGTCTCGGGGATCGTGACGATCTGGCCAAATTGCGATCGGTATTGGCTCATCACTTGCTCCTGGTTGATTTCCTGGAGAGCCTCCAGGGAGAAATCCCAGCCAAACTCAAAACGATCCCAGTGCCAGAGGGTAAGGCCGCCCGGGAAGCAATCATCCGCACCACGCATACCTGGCGCCAGCGCCGAGATCTTGCCGATTCTTACCGGAATTTTGCTCAGAATGCCCAATCTGGGCTGGGCTTGGGAAATTTAAGTTTTTCTATTTCATCCCTAAGTCAATCCGAGACGTTCGAGCAGTTAGAGAGCGTTTTACAGGCTCTAATCGAATCTGCCCTGGTTGATAAACCATCGCCTGAATGGCTGGCATTGGTTCGCCAGCGTGCCAAATGTTTCTGGCCTACCCTGATCCCCGAGCACCGCCTGCACTGGCAGATCGTTCTTGAGGCTGGAGAAATCCTGGTTTTTGCTCGAGAAATCCTGCAAACCCTTAAAAGCAACCTGTCTGCTGCCGCAGACCTTGAACATTACACGGCCGGCGTTTCTCCCTGGTGCAACCTGGACACCCTTCTTCGCCATTTGGAGCGCGATTGGACGCATTTCGAACTAGACCAACCGGCCCATGATTCGCTGATGAAGTTAGTGGCACTAGCAGAACAACGCTATTCAGATGTTGTTCAGGAACAGGCTCAGCATTTTATCAGAGGTTTCGAAGCAGCCGGTTTTACCTTTCCAGGTATATTACAACAGTCCAAAATCTACGTAGAATGCGTAGACCCTGCTGCGAAAAAAGGAAAAACTGCCTATTTTTGGGTGGACGCCTTCCGTTATGAAATGGCGCAAGAATTGGCAGCCCAACTTTCGTCAGAATGGAAACAGCAGCTCACCCCTGCTCTGGCAACCGTCCCGACGATTACAGAGGTTGGTATGGCTGCGCTTCTCCCTGGGGCAGACCAAGGGGTTACCTTAATTTCTGCCGGCAACGGTAAACTCGGGGCAATGATCAAGGGGGTACCCTTCAAAACGCGCGTAGATCGCGTCAAATATTTCGAGAACAAAGGAACCGGACCGGTTGTTGTTACCGTTTTGAATGAGATTGCACCCTTGAAAGAAAAACATCTCCGCACCCGTCTCTTAGAGGCGAACCTGGTCCTGGTAACAGCTACTGAAGAGATTGATGGTCTCTGGGAAAACCAGTCTCACATGGCGCGTAGTTTGCAAGACCACGTCTTCGAACAACTCCGCCGGGGGATCCGGTCGCTATTCGGGCTTGGCTATCGCCAAATTATCATCACAGCCGATCATGGGTTCCTGGCCGGTGAATCTCTGGTCCTGGGAGAACCAGTCGACCCTCCCGGCGGTGAAACAGCCGATCTGCACCGGCGAGTCTGGGTCGGAAAAGGCGGCGCGGCGATCCAGGGCTTTTTACGCAAACCGATTTCCGCTTTTGGACTAGGTGGAGATTTAGAATTGGTCACGTCATACGGGTTGGCTTGTTTCAAGGTTGGAGGAAGTTCTACAGAATACTTCCACGGCGGGCTATCCCTGCAAGAGATGGTGATCCCGGTGTTGAGCTTGACCGCCGGAGCGGAGACCTTAGAAATGGGTAAATCCCCCTTCCGATGGGAGATCGGGCTCGGTAGCAAGAAGATATCAACCCGATTCTTTTCTGTCACCGTAAAAGGCACAGCAGAGGATCTTTTCGCCCAACCTCCCCGTTTGCAGGTCGAGCTCCGTGCGGACGATCAGCCGATTTCGGAGCCTGTGGCTGCCAGCTACGGGTTCCACGAAGCCACTCGGGACGTTGCCATGCAAATGGACCTTGAATCCGCCAACAGCTTGGCGCCGAATACCATCACCTTGCGGATCAATAAGATTCCCAAGGTGAATAAAGTCAACCTGCTCATTTTGGATGAGATTGGGTTGACCCTTCATGAAGAAAAAGGTATTCCCATCGAGATTGCGTTCTAGGTAGGACGGAGATCGTTATGACAGAGACCCAAGCTAGCAGATTGCCGACCAAGGAAGGCCAAAAAATGCCTGTGGCGGACGAATTGGATCGAAAAGTAACCCGGGTTTTCGCTGGAAAAGTCGTGCGCAAAGACCTGGTTCGCCAGGTGAAGGTGGGCGCAAATGTCCCGGTTTATGTATTAGAGTATTTGCTTGGTAAATATTGCGCTACCGATGACTCAGCTGCCATCGAGGCCGGTCTTCGCCTGGTCAATACTACACTAGCCGACAGTGTCATCCGGCCCGATGAAGCCATGAAGGCGCAGTCGAGGGTCAAAGAACGCGGAGAGATGATCTACATCGACAAGATCTCAGTGCGCCTGGATGGAACAAAGTATTGGGCGGAGCTGGTTAATTTTGGGAACGCATTTGTCCACATCCCCGATTCAATTGTCCGCAAATATGATCGCTTACTGGAAGGCGGGGTCTGGGCGCAGGCAAAACTGGAATACCACGAGGACGAAGAAGTAGGTGGCAAATCTCGGCCTTTCTTTATAACCGAGCTGAACCCCATCCAACTTGCATCCTTCAAACTAGAAGATTACTGCACTCAGCGGAGTGAGTTCACGACTGCGGAATGGTTGGATCTCTTAGTTCGCAGTATGGGATTAGAGCCAAGGCACTACAGCCAGCGGGTTAAGCTACTGATGCTCATACGCCTGGTACCGATGGTGCAGCGCAACTATAATTTGATCGAGCTGGGACCGCGCGGTACAGGCAAATCGTTCGTCTACCGCGATTTGTCCCCGTATTCAATTCTGATCTCAGGTGGAAAAACAACTGTCCCAAACTTGTTTTACAACATGAGTACCCGTAAAGTGGGCTTAGTTGGTTTGTGGGATACAGTGGCATTTGACGAAGTGGCAGGGATTAAGTTTGATGATAAAACCGCCATCCAAATTCTCAAAGATTACATGGAAAGTGGGAGTTTCAGCCGTGGGCGTGAGGAGTTGGTCGCAGATGCGTCGATTGTCTTTGCCGGAAACATCAATCAACCGGTGGACGTGCTGGTCAAGACCAGTACGCTTTTCCAGCCGTTACCTGTCGAAATGCAGGACATGGCGCTGATTGACCGCATCCATTTTTACATCCCGGGCTGGGAACTGCCCAAGATGCGTAACGAGTTCTTGTCCGACCATTATGGTTTTGTAGTGGATTATCTGGCAGAGGCATTCCGCGAGCTGCGCCGCCGAAACTACACCGATGTGATCGACAGGTACTATTCGCTCGGCACCGATCTAAATACCCGAGATGCGAAAGCCGTCCGGCGTACTTTATCAGGCTTGGTCAAACTGCTGCACCCCGCCGGCGACCCAAGCAAGGAAGAAGTGGCAGAATACCTGGATCTGTCGCTTGAAGGGCGTCGGCGGGTCAAAGAACAGCTGAAGAAGATGGGTTCCTTTGAGTACTACCAGACATCTTTCTCGTACATCGATAACGAAAGCATGGCAGAACAATTTGTCGGGGTTCCAGAAGAAGGCGGCCGGTCGTTGATCGGGCAAGATCCCTTGCCGGCTGGATGCGTCTACACTGCCGCAATCACGGCAGCGGATACGGTGGCTTTGCATCGGATCGAGGTGAGCAAAATGAGCGGAGCGGGTAAGCTGCGAATTACCGGCAACCCAGACCGCGGCATGAAGGATTCAATCATCACCGCATTTGATTACGTCCGGGCAAACAAGAACCACCTGGGCATTGAACGTGATCTGGAAAGCTACGATTTTCACGTTCAGCTCGTGGACCTGATGCAAGCCAAGGAAGGGTCACAAGGTGGAGTAGCATTTTTTGTAGCGCTCTACTCGCTTTTGAGAGAAAAGCCGCCATTGGCGGGGCTAGTGGTATTGGGGGAAATGACCATCCAGGGGAATATTCTTCCAGTTCGCTCGCTGATCGAACCGTTGCAGGTGATCGTCGATAACGGAGCGAAGAAGGTGCTGGTGCCGATCAGCAATAAACGCCAACTGATGGAAGTACCGGGAGATCTGCTCGAGCGGGTGGATCCGATCTTCTACTCCGAACCGCTGGGCGCCGCGCTTAAAGCAATTGGAGTGGGTTAGTAAAACGTAAACCCAACCAGGCCTGATTAGAGTAGAGCTAAGCTTTTGGAAAAAAAGTCCAGATAATGAAAGAAGCGCTGGATGGAACAAGAGAGTTCGCACAGGTTTCCCGCACTACGATGGTTAGACGCTGACGAAAACATGTTCGGCGTACGGTGCCTGGATGTCCGTGGTATTACGCGGAGAATGAAAGCGTGGTCAGGCGACTCTATTACAAATGAAACATTCGCACGTTTGCGTCGATCAACCGGCAAAGAATACCGGGAATCCAGTCCAGAAGATTGTCTTCTCTTGGATTGCTGTCTATGTTACCCGTTATTTCCTGGCCTCGGCATTGGACCAGTATTTAAGGCTCATTCAATGGAGGATAAGTGGGATATCTACCTGCTGGATGATCATTACCTATATTTCTGTCGGAGCTGGACTGGGAGCCTCATTTTCCGTACAAAAGTAAAATTTGATGAAGACCATTTACAAATCACCCAGATTGAAGTACCGGAGAGGTTTACCCAATTTGGATCCAAATTTCCCGAGGCCACGGTCGATTTTCTAATCAAAAGCCATCTCTTCGGGCTGGATGTACCGGTTTATGTTCCACCTCAGTTTTTACCCAGGCTTGGATTGATTGCGGCAATTGTACCAACGAATCCACCACAAGATATTCTTCAGAACTTTGAAATACCCTTGGAAGACCGGGACGAAATCGTCAAATATGTATTTCGTGAATTCGGGAGACAGGCCAGCTTTGCCACTTTTTCAGAGACTACCGGGCTCACGGTTATACACAATCGCGCAGAGCAGTTGTCGAAGTACCTTCCCTATGGTCTGAACACATTAAAATCCCATAATACCGTCCGTGAAACCTCGGTGGAATGCCCGGTCAAGGGATGCGAACACTCGGTGCAACGCCAAAAGGTTAAATTTCGACGTAAATCCGAATTCCAGTGCCCAGAACATCACATCTACATTTCACCCTCTACCTTTGAATATCCGGAAGAGACTGATAATCTGCTTTGGAAAGGTCTTGAAGATCAGGCCTTGTTGAGGAAGATCAAGACTGTTAAGCGTGAGTGCCGGATGGCGCGGGATAACAGCGAGGATGCACTCACCTGGAATATATTCCGCTACCTGGAAAAGAGTGGCTTGCTACTCGAGATCCTTTCTGAAATCCATGGCCGGCGTCTTGAAGATTTGCAAGTGTTCTATTGGTCATACGATCCGGTAAGAGGGAACACCTGGCAAGACCTGGAAACCTACCGGAAAATTTTTGGTGAGCTGCCCCAGCACGGTTCTGAGCCAGATGTGATCATTAAAACGAAGGAGGTACTTTTCTTCATTGAATCGAAACTAACTGCAACCCATGAAACGACCCCGAGCAATCCGGCTGTCGGGCAGACCTATACGACCGCAGTCCCCGGGTGGTTTGATAGGATTTTCCGCAGCAACTTTGAAACCATCGCGATAAAGGAGAAAAAATACGAGTTGCTCCGCTTCTGGTTGCTGGGATCCAGAATGGCGGATCGAGCAGAGCGGGCTTTTTCCCTGTTAACAGTCAGCCGCAGTAACCAAGCTGAACTAATTGATGGAGAATTTGGCAGGCTTATCATCCAAAACGAGGAAAGGAAGTTCATCAGCAAATCCTGGGAAGGTATCTATTCGTTCATTCTCCAGAACGGGCCGCCAATTCTGGAGACACAAATCGTGCTCGCGTATATTGAGAACAAAACCACGGGATACGATCCTCACGATAGATTACGGAGGGCATTTGATCTATAAATCAATTGTAGACTGCAATAACCTTTCAACATAGATTCCTAATGCATTAGAGGTGCAGTCACCAGTAGTGTAAATTTGTTTCTGTAAATTCTTGAACCTTAACAAGAAGCGGTAGGTCAGGTTATCCTTGAGGTTACCAGACCATAAAGGAGAAACGCATGACCTACCAAGATGATTTTACCTTTCCCTC
>JAQTMA010000202.1 GCA_028714615.1 Anaerolineaceae bacterium
TCTTCGCGAGTGGTCAGCTCGTGCCCGCACACTGGAGCGATATGCCGGATTTGCCAGCGCTGCTCTTCACCAAAGGCTGCCGTCTGGTAGAACGCCAAGTAATCCACATCGACCACCTTGGGAGCCCGCCGCAATGGAATGCGATACCAGCCCAGTAAGCGGGCGATTTCGAGATCTTGCGCGGTGGGCAACACGGCGACCAGTATTAAGGCGGTATCAGCAGGCAGATTGCTCATGGTTGAAGTTAAGTATAAACCATTTCCCCATATTCGCCACGCAGTACGCCGAAGGACGAGCTTGCCGGTCAGCCAATTTTCACCAACCCCTTGACATTAACGTAACGTCATAGTTTATACTGCTGGCATGTTCACTGTAAAACAACTTTCCAAGATGGCCGGCATAACCCCGCGGACATTGCACTATTATGACGAAATCGGCCTCCTCAAGCCGACAATTGTTGGCGATAACGGCTATCGCTACTATGCTGAGGAATCCCTGCTGCTTTTACAACAGATCTTGTTGTACCGGGAGCTGGATATGCCGCTCGAACATATCAAAGAGATCATGGGACGCCATGACTTCGATGTGCTGACCGCGTTGGAAAACCACAAAAACGAACTACTGAAGCGGATTGCACACTTGGAACGCTTGATCACTACAGTGGACCAAACGATCTCTCACTTGAAAGGAAACCAGACCATGAGCAAAACACAACTTTTCCAAGGTTTTAGCGATGAACAACAGGCAGCATATGAGAAAGAGGCCATGGAGATGTATGATCCTGCTATCGTTCGAGCTTCAAATCAAAAATGGAAGAACTATACCGCTGCGGATAAACAACGCATTTCCGAGGAAGGCAATGCCGTATACGAGCATTTCGTTACTGCAATCCCGAAAGGACCCGCATCCGCTGAAGCTCAGGCGTGCGTAGAAGGTTGGCGGAACCATATGGAGTATTTCTGGAGCCCCAATGACGAGCAACTCCTGGGGTTGGCGCATCTCTACAACGACGACCCGCGTTTTAAGGCGAATTACGATAAGGTCGATCATCGGTTGGCGGCTTTCGTGCTTGAAGCTGTGAAGGTTTACGTCGAGAAGAGAAAGAAATAAGGATTCTGTTCCAACGACAATCCCCCTAATCAAGGGTAACCCGGTAAGGATTGGACCCCACAGGGTGACCCATGTAGATGGCTGTAGGGGAGGGTTTGAGTCCCTCCCCTACAGGTAAAAGAATGGAATTGTTTGATGCGGTAATCTGCATCGATAATCTGTCAAAGGACTTTACAGCGCTTTGTTCAATCCCACGCGATCGTTGAACCCGGTGATGAGCTCGTCGATCTCGGCAGCCTGACCCTGGACATCTGTCCAGTAGTGGGGATCGTACCACTGCGCCTGGATTTCTTCATAAGTCTTGCCTTGCTGCTCTACCCAGGTGAAGTACTTGAGGTTATGGATGCGCTTGCGGTCGTTGTAGGAAAGTTCCAGTAGATTGTCGGTGCTTTCTCCCAGCAGGTGTTGGCCGAAGTCGCGAGCAGCATCGGTAGCCTTATATTCACCCGATTCTTCGCGCATTTCCTTCAGACGACTCTGGTAGAGCTCCATCGAGTCGGTCAAGACGGTTACAACAATATCCTGCTCAGTCAGCTCATAATACTTAGCGAACTTGATGGCGGATAGCACGTTGGAAATCCCGGAGAATCCCAACAGGTCCAGACAGCTCACGACATCCGCGGGAACGCCCACCTGGGTCAGGTAAGCTCGGCCGGCCGGTTCGTTAAACAAACGAGCCAGGTTCACTACTGAATTGTCGTCGATTGCCACTACCATGTCGGTGTTCTTGGAATTATGGATCCAAGGAACATGCTTATCGCCAATACCTTCAATGCGGTGGGAACCAAAGCCGTTCTCCAACAGCGTCGGGCACTGTAATGCTTCGCTGGCGACGACCTTGCTGCCTGGAAAGACCTGTTTCATGTAGTCACCGCTGGCTATCGTGCCCGCCGAACCGGTGGCGGAAGCCATCCCGCGATACGTATCGCCGGGACGGGAAATTTGCTTGACCACCTCTTCCATCGCGTGACCTGTGACTTCATAGTGCCACAGGTAATTGCCCAGTTCTTCGAACTGGTTGAAGATCATCAGGTCCTCACCTGACTTGCGCAGCTCCCAACACTTGTCAAAGATTTCTTTGACGTTCGATTCGGTGCCTGGGGTGGCGATGACTTCACCGGCAATCTTGGAAAGCCAATCGAAGCGCTCGCGACTCATGCCTTCCGGCAGAATGGCGATGGACTTGGTTGCCAGAAGCGCCGAGTCGTAGGCGCCGCCGCGGCAGAAGTTACCGGTGGAGGGCCACACCGATTTCTGGGTGGTGGGATCGAATTGACCGGTGACCAGGCGAGGAACTAGACAGCCGAAAGCGGCGCCAACTTTATGCGCCCCCGTTGGGAACCATTTTCCAATCAAGACAACAATGCGCGCCTTGACACCGGTCAGGCTGGAAGGCATTTCCAGATAATTCACGCCGTTAAACCCGCCGCCTTGAAGCTTGGGTTGATTGTGCCATGTTATGCGGAATAGATTACGAGGGGCTACGTCCCAGAGACCTGTGTTCGCGAGATCTGCCTTGATTTTATTAGGTATCAAACCCGGGTCTTTCATTTGAGCGAAAGTAGGAATTATAATATTCCGCTCTCTGACCTGTTTGACGACGCGCTCCAGGCGGTCTGGGTGGACGGTAAGATCGATCTTAGCCATTTTGAAGAAGACTCCTATCTGGTTCTGATTGAGTATCAGCGGGTGCTTGGCTGACAATATACAAAGGGCGGCCTTTGACCTCATCATAGATACGGCCAATGTATTCGCCCAATATCCCTAAGGAAATAAGCTGGACCCCTCCTAAAAAAAGAACGGTGATCAGCGTGGTTGCCTGGCCGGTGAAGAAGGCTCTGGTTGGGCCCATCGCTAACCGCAGGATGGCAACGACTGGGATGGTCAGGATACTGATCCCCGCCGCCATAAAGCCAATGTAGGTTGCCATCTGCAGTGGGAAATACGAAAAGCTGGTGATCGCATTTATCGCTAGCCGCAACATTTTGCTAAATGGGTATTTTGTCTGCCCTGCAAAACGGGCCGATCGCCGGTAGGGCACCCCGATCTGGCGGAAACCCACCCATGAGGCCATCCCGCGTAAGAAGCGATGCCTCTCGCGCATGGTCTTCATGACATCGATAACCTGGCGGTCGATCAGGCGGAAGTCGCCTGTGTCGAGGGGGATTTTCACATCCGTGATACGGAAGATGATCCGGTAAAAGAGCGATGCAGTGAACTTCTTGAACCACGTCTCGCCCTCTCGCTCTGCCCGAACGGCATACACGACCTTATACCCCTCTCGCCATCGGACGATGAGGTCGAGAATTACTTCAGGGGGATCCTGCAAGTCGGCGTCGATGATTATCGCTGCTTGCCCGCGGGCATAATCCAGGCCGGCGGTCACGGCAAGCTGATGGCCGAAGTTCCGCGCAAAAATCACCGGGCGGATGCGCCTATCTTGTTTCCCAAGTTGCAAAATGGCTTCAGTGGAACCGTCGGTCGAACCGTCATCGACCAGTACCAATTCCCATGAGGCTCCGGTAGAATCCATGACTTCACCCACCCGCCTCACCAGCTCGGTAAGTGACTGAAGCTCGTTAAAAACGGGAGCAATGATCGAAAAAGTAGGATACATCTTAATCCATAGACCGAGATGGGGTTACCACCGTAATAGATAGCTTCATTTTCCGAAGATTTTCTTGACAGCTTCCAGGGTCGGTTGAATCACCGGGGCCGCCTGGACCGCTTGCATTGCTGCGCGAACATCTTTCAAGCCGCTGCCGGTATTGAGCACCAGGATGGGATCGTCCGTGCCGACGCGCCCCTCAACTAACGCCTTTTCCAGGCCGGCAAATGCAGTAGCACCCGCGGGTTCGGCGAAAATACCGACTTTTCCCAATGAAGCAATCGCTTTCAAAGCATCATTGTCTCGAACCAGCAGGTAGGCGCCTTCGGTTTCACGAGCAGCCCGAACTGCGCGAACACCATCGCGGGGGAAATCGACCGAGATGCTATCGGCGATCGTATGCGCTTCGACCGGGATGATTTCTTCATTACCGGCGTTGTAAGCGTTCGCGATTGATGCGGAACCCTCAGTCTGGATGCCAAATAAGCGTGGCATTTGCTGTAACCAACCCAGAGCTTGTAAGTCCTTAAAACCTTTGTGGATGCCCGAGATGATATTTCCGTCACCAACGGGTATGAAAATCGTCAATGGGTGTTGGGCGTCGTCCGGCAGCAACACTTTCTCCCAAATCTCAAACGCGGCCGTTTTCTTACCTTCCGCAGTGAAAGGGTTGTAACCGGTGTTGCGGCAGTACCAGCCAAACTCTTTTGAGGCTTCGATCGTCAGATCGAAAGCCTGGTCGTAATTGCCATCCACCAGGATCACAACAGCGCCATAGATGAGCAGTTGGGCGATCTTGGCCTGCGGCGCGGATTTGGGGGCGAAGATGATGGCTTTCTGCCCGATAGCGGCTGACATGCCGGCCAGGGCTGCTCCGGCATTGCCCGTGGAGGCTGTCACTACGATTTCCGCATTAATCTGGCGGGCGCGAGCCACGACCACCGCCGATGCTCGGTCCTTGAATGAAGCCGTTGGGTTACGGCCTTCGTCCTTGACATATAGGCGCTTTAAGCCGAGTTGCTCCGCCAGGCGAGTGGGCGTGTAGATAGGCGTCCAACCGGCCTGACGTAAGGTCGTACCATGCCCGCCCGGGTCGGATACCGGCAGCAAGGGCAGGTACCGCCACAGGGATTCTTCGGTACGCGAGGTGATATCTTCGATGCTGTACTTCTGCCGGATGCTGGTGTAATCCAGAACGACGTTCAGGTTACCACCATCCAGCGGACAGACATATTGGACTGCATCAGGGGAGTATTCTTTACCGCAAAGCGAGCAGGTATAACCAACGAAATTCGACATGTGACCAACACCTATTCGTTTTCAAAGGGTACGCCCAAGGAGGCAGGCGGTGACGTCCGCATAGCGCGCAGGATTTTTGCGGCTGTGCGCCGGGTTGACTCAGGCAGTCGGGCAAGAGTTTGATCGACCCACTCAGCATTACCGATGTTGACCAGCAACAGGGTGAGGATCATCAGAGGGAAGGGAGCCACCTGCAACACCTGCGAGGGAATGCCCGGAAGATTCGGCTGAAGGACCAGACCCAACCATTGTAAAAACGCGAAAAGGTAGCAGCCCAATGCAGCCCGCAGCGGATTCCAGCCGCCAAAGATGGTGATGGAGAGCACGATCCACCCGATGCCATCCAGGCCGGAGATAGTACCCTTCCAGCCAGCTTTAATACTGAGCGAAAACATTACCCCAGCAATCCCTACCATCGTTCCCCCCAGGACAGTATACACATACCGCATTAATTTCACATTCGCACCACGAGCAAAGGCTGCTGCTGGGCGATCACCAATACCTTGTAAAAACAATCCTCCGCGGGTTTTGAACACCCAAATATAGAAAACGATGATGGCCAGGTAACTTAAGTAGGTCAGTAGATCCAACCTGAAGAATAAGGGACCAATAAATGGAATTTGAGATAATCCTGGAATAGGGAGTGAAGGTACAATAGGCCCAGACACACTCATATAGGGGCTGCCAAGAAAATAAGCAAGGTCACGGCATAACAGAGTAAGAACAAAGCCAACTGCCACCTGAGACTGCTTTAAGGTGATGCTTGAAAATGCAACGATCAATGCGACCAACCCACCTACCAAGCCACCTGCAACAAAACCCAAAATCATGCTGTTCGTATTGACTGCAACCGCGAAACCAGTCATAGCTGACAGGATGATCGTACCATTGATGGAGAGATTAACAACCCCAGCGCGCTCAGTGACAGTCTCACCGATTGTCGCTACAACAACTGGTCCAGCCGCGGCGAGCACACCCGCCAGACCGACTAAAGTGGTATCGATATCCATTTGATTTATCCCTGCGACCTATTAAGAAAGCGCTTCCGGAAACCATCTACTATCAAGACAAACAAAACCAATGAACCCTGCAGCACCCCTGATAAGGTTGAATCGAGCTTCAGAACGATGGGCAACTGAATACTACCAATGTTTAGCGCTGCAAAGAAGAAAGCGATTGGTGCAATCCACATCGGTGAATAATTCACCAACATCGCAACGAGCAAACCAAGGAAGCCGTACCCTGACGAAATGGAGGGGATCAGACGGTGATAGACTGCAATCACCTGGATCGCACCAGCTAATCCAGCAAAGAGACCACATATAAGGAAGGCGGACATCATATAACGAGAGGTTGGAATCCCCATCAAAAAGGAAGCCCGAGCATTCTTTCCGACCGCTTTTAATTGCAATCCGAAATTGGTCCCATTTAATAAGATATAGATAACCACCAGGCTAGCCAGACCAATAATCAGGGATAACGGGCTTAGGCGCGCCCCACCGATGGTGGGTAGCCAAAGGCGATCCGGGAACGGTGCAGTGCCGCTCATTGAAGCAATCCCTGGCCGTTTCCACGGACCAAAGATTAGCCAGATCGTCAATGCAGAAGCGACAAAGTTTAAACCTAGTCCTCCAAAAATTTCATTCACGCCCCCGAAGGTCTTTAACGCGCCTGCGAGTGCTGCCCATAATGCTCCTCCAAACATACCAGCTAGAAAACCCAATGTGATAATTAAATATGCAGGTGTCGAAGTGTCTAGCAATCCACGAATCACCCAGGTCGCAAAGACCGCCCCTACAGTAATTTGACCTTCGATTCCGATATTCCAGAGGCCAGCCGCGAAGGTAACCAGAAGTCCAGCCGAGGAGAGCAGGAGGGGTACCCAGGCAACCAGGGTATTGGCGAAAACGGCCGTAGATCCGAATGCACCCTGGATGATATTCCAATAGGCGAGAAAGGGGGGAGCTTTCGATAACACAATGATCAGGGTTGTGAATGCGATAGCCAGGATAATCCCGGCGATTCGAATCCCAATCCCTGCGCTACGGGATCTGATCGTATCCATTACCTCTCCTAAAAGCCTTTCCCACCGATGAGCTGCCCGAGCTGCTCTACGGTTGTCGTGTTCGCGTCCATTGGCGCAGACATCCTTCCTCCGAAAAATACCAGCACCCGGTTGCTATAATTCAGTATTTCTTCCAAATCGGCGGATACAAAGAAAATGCTTGTACCTTGTTTACAACGATCCCGCAATTTGTTCCAAATCCAAATTGAAGATTCGAGATCCAGACCATGGGTTGGATGTTCCATCAATAATAATTTAACGGGAGTTCGCAAAAGAGCTAGCAAGGTCCTTTGCTGGTTTCCACCCGATAATTCCTCAACCAGGTTCATCGGGTTTCCTTTTATGGAAAA
>JAQTMA010000203.1:0-2990 GCA_028714615.1 Anaerolineaceae bacterium
ATGCAACTTGCCAATCAAATACTGCACACCATCCGGGATTTCAAATTTTGGATTTTTGATAGCTTTCATAGCTTCTTCTATTGGTTCTTCTTCAATAATAATCACTATTTTTAATGCGGATAATTCGCCTTTACTTATTTCAAAAAAAACCTTTATAGGCTATATCCTTCATACGTACCCTGAGTATGTGACCAATTGGTATTGCTGATGGATTTCTAAAGTACTTAACTTCATATCCCGTTTTAATACCCTCTTGAATGTTGATGCGCAGAAAATCGGGAAAAATATCCCTGTTTACGATTATTTCGTCTTGTGGGTATCTTGAACATAGCCAATCATATAATGCATGTTCCGCATCTTCGTAAGCGCTAACTATGCTCGCCTGTCTGTGGTGCGATTCAATTTTGCAATTTCTCGAACTTGGTCAATAGATTCCTGTTCAACATCTGCGCATTTCAGGAACGTATTGGCATACGCAAGAAATCGCTCCGAGTTATACATGTAAAATGATGCTACTCCGCTTTTGGTCATTATTTCTTCAACCAACTCAGGGCGAGGTCCAATTGTTTTCTTTCCTTTTGATTCGGCAATCCACCACCAATCTTCTTTTTCTTCGTCTGTTATGAAAATTACTTGCTTCCATTCGCGTACTTTTGCTTCTTGGATAATTTGAAACCACAAAATAAGGTCACCAAATTCTCTTTTGTAAGTTAAGCCGCCTGAAATAAAGGAAGGCGGTTCTTTTTCACTGGGTTTACCTTTGACAAATCTTCATAACCCGGTGGATGCTTTAATTCATAACGAGTTTTCCCTTCCGTATAAATAGCATCTATTGCTGACTTGGGGTAGCGATATAGATTTAGGAGAACATTAGCATCAAGAACGAATGTGCAAGTTTTCCAAGATTTTTGCTAAATCTTTTTCGGATGGACGATAATAGCCAGGAAAGTTTTTGTTCATTGCCTTATCTCTTTATGAGAATATTGTTGAAGCGCCTAATCATTAATTATACGGAATAATGATACGCTGCAATTATGCCGTAAACAAGCAATGAAAGACGTTCTTAGGATTACCCCCTATTATTTCTAATTATATCTATCTTCTTAAGGAACCCAACAAAAAGCGCCTTCCGTTTCCGAAAAGCGCCTTAACTTTAGTGACTTAAAACCGGCCTAAACTTATACCCATACACAATAATCCCCCGCCCTTCAACATCTTCCTTCAATTTCCGGGTGACCATCTCGACCGGCATGCCGATCTGCAGCCTCTGCTCGCCCAGGTCGGTGAGCTGCGCCGTCACCAACGGCCCCTCTTCCAGCTTGATCAACGCCACGGCGTAGGGGGTGTTCTGCTCATACCCCACCGGGGCATCGTTCATCATTGTATACGAATAGACTTCCCCACGCCCGCTAAAATTGAAGCGGGTTTTCGCCTCGCCGCCGCAATGAGGGCAAACGTCTCGCGGTGGAAAAATCTTCGCATCGCAGTGTGGGCAAATCTCGCCCACCAGGGCATATCGTTGTTGCTGTAAACGCCAATGTCGCGGTATCTCCATTTTCATCTCCTCGCTATTTCGTCCTTGCGATCCTTACTATATCGGCGAGAGACTCTCAGGAACTATCAGGCTCTCCAAGTACCTCAAAAATCGCTCTTACGGAGTAGGCTCAGGCCATCTTTTCCAGAACGTGCGCCACCGCCGTAGCGGCCGGTCCACCCAGGGATTGCACCAGCGCGCGCCGGGCGCCTTCCACCTGGTTCATGCCGGCTTCACCGCGCAACTGCAGGCAGGCTTCGACTGCCTGGTAGACCCCGGTGGCGCCCACCGGATCGCCGCGCCCTTTCAGGCCACCCATCGTTGCAATGGGAATCTCGCCAGTCAGACGGATTTGCCCGTTCTCGGCCAGGCGCCAGCCGCCGCCGCGGGGTGCGAACCCGGCGGCTTCGAGCGAAAGGGCGGAGTAGATGGAGAAGGAATCGTACAACTCAAACAGATCAATGTCTTTCGGCAGGATGCCGGCCTGGCTGCAGGCGCGCTCGACCGAAAAGCCAGCCGCGTGCAAGGCCAGTGGGTCGGGGCGGTCGTGCAGCGCCAGGGTATCCGTGACGATGCTCGATCCGGTGATGCGCACCGGTTCGTGATCGAGGCCCTTGGGAACCAACTCGGAACGGGTGAGCAGGACGGCAGCGGCGCCATCGGCCTGCGAGGCCATATCGTAGACGTTCAGCGGATCCACGACGGGTTCGGCCTGGTCGTATGCTTCCCGGGAGATGGCCCGGCGGTACATGGCATTCGGGTTATTGGCCGCATTGGCATGCGCCACCAGTGAGAATCCGGCAAAGCAGCCGTGCTCGACGTGGTAATCATGCAGATAGCGCTGCATGAGCAGCGCTGATTGTGCTGCGGGCGTGATGCCTTGCACCGACTCGAAATCGCTGTCTAGCATTTGCGCATAAGCCGCCAGTGCTTCGGCCGGCAACTGATCGGTGTACTTTTCTACCCCCACCACCATGGCCACATCCACCATTCCGGAGAGCACCGCCAGGTAGCCTAACCGCAAAGCCGCCCCGCCTGACGCGCCGGCCGCTTCGACCGTGGTACCTTCGATGCCGGTCAGCCCGGCTTGATCGGCCAGCAACGAACCCAGGTTGGCCTGGTGCGAGATGGTCGAGGCCAGCATGTTGCCGATATACAGCGCCTGGGGCGCCAACCCTCCGCCATCTACCCGGGCGGCCTGGATAGCCTGGGTGGCCAGGTTACGCAGCGAAGTCTCCCAATGCTCGCCGACCGGCGTCTGCCCGAGACCGACAATGACTATTTCAGACATAAATCCTCAATCCGCCAGCTTGTGGCGGTACCGCACGTAGGTGGCATAATCGATCTGCGTGCGCCGGGCGATATATTCCGCTGTCGTCATCGCCAGGCCGCGGCGCGCTTCAATTGCTGCGGTGACCTGGATGGTGAACGCGTCCGAACCGGCCCCCGAGCCATA
>JAQTMA010000203.1:3090-7326 GCA_028714615.1 Anaerolineaceae bacterium
GGCACCGCGCCGATAGCTTCGGCGACGATCGTGGAAGTAGGTTTGACGGCATAGGGGTGCGATTCCGAGCCAACCCACACGGCGCGCAGATCAGCCGCGTGGATCCCGGCGCGGGCCAGTGCATTACGCGCAGCTTCGATGGACATTGTGGCGACGTCCTCGTCCAGCCCTGGGACGGCCTTTTCTTTGATGGGTACGCCGCCCTTGCCATCTGTCCACACGCGCGCCACCTCACTGGCGGGCAACCGGTAACGAGGGACGTAAGCGCCGTAACCGACGATGCCCACCGGCATTTTGGGTCTCAACGCCGTAGCGCGGAACTCAGTGACTGGCTGTTCAGGTTGCATTATGCTCCACTCCATTTTCGTAAGATTTCTTCGGCTCGGTCGCTGCGTACGGCGCCTTCGCTCACGAGCTGCTCGGCCAGGCGGTCGACTTCGCCCCCCACGGCCCCGGCGGCCACGGCCACCTGGCGGGCGTGAAGACTCATGTGCCCGCGCTGGATGCCTTCGGTGGCCAGGGCGCGCAGCGCCGCCAGGTTCTGGGCTAACCCGACCGACACGATGACCTCAGCCAACTGGCCCGCACTGGTCACCTTCATCATTTTCAAGGCCATCCGCGCGCCTGGGTGAACTTTGGTGGCGCCGCCGACGATTCCTACGGCCATCGGCATCTCTACTGATCCAACCAGGTTGCCCTGAGCATCCTTTCCCCAGGTCGACAGGCTGGTGTAACGCCCACTGCGCGCAGCATAGGCGTGCGCCCCGGCTTCAATGGCGCGCCAATCGTTCCCGGTGGCAATCACCACCGCATCCACGCCGTTCATAATGCCTTTGTTGTGGGTCGCAGCCCGGTACGGGTCGACTGCCGCAAAAGCCCAGGCAGCCAGGATGCCGTCACGTACCGTTTCAGCGGAATACTGGCCAAAGGCCAGTTCGGCCAGGCGGATAGTGACCTCGGCCCGGGCCAGGCGGCGGTCGGCCAAATTGGAGAGGATGCGCAGGTGCACCCGCCCCCCGGTGAGTGCTTCAATACTGGGCGCCAGGCGCTCGACCGCCGTATTCACGGCGTTGGCCCCCATGGCATCCCGCACGTCATACACCAGGTGGACCGCCAGGAAGGGGCCGGCCGGCGAATCCAGGAAGGTACGCACCTCAACATCGCGCGGGCCGCCGCCCAACCGCTGCAACACCGGATCGATCCCGGCAGCCTGGCCGAGCAGCTCGCTTTTGTGCGCCAGGATCACCTCACGAGCAGCCGCCAGATCTGCCAGCTCCATTACCTGCATCTGGCCGATCATTTCCGGGGGTCCGGCCTGAGCGTGGAATCCACCCGCGGAGCGAGAGAGACGCGCCATGAAAGACGCCCCTGCCACCACCGAGGGTTCTTCGATGGCCATCGGGATCAGCACGTCCTCTCCATTGATCCTAAAATTCTGAGCAATCCCTAACGGTAGGCCAAACGTCCCGACTGCATTTTCGATCATATGATCGGCCTGCTCCGCGGTAAGCCCGGTTTGCCCGGAGAGAGCTTCAACCTCGCCCTCGCTCATACCGGCCTGGCGGGCAACGACCTCCCGGCGCTCCTGAAGGGTCAGGTGATAAAACTTTGTGGGGTTCTCTACCATTTCAGTGATTTCCATGCCGGCCGTTTCACCCTTACTCGCGAACGCAAATTGACATAAAGGACACAAAGGGAGTTCCCTTTGTGGCCAAAGATCTTCATTCTATGCGGTTCGAATATAGCTGTAAAGGGCTGGCAAAACCTATCAGATATCCCCAATACGGACAAATTAGAGTAGAATTAAACAGCGAGCGCATGGATGGTGACCTTAACCCGTGAACAACTCGAAGACCGGCTGGCTGCGTTACACCGCGCCAGTCTTTCCCTCGTTCAAGATATCTCCCTGGAATCCCTGCTGGAACGCATCGGGACGGTAGCTTGCGATCAGGTTCATGCTCGTTATGCCGCGGTGGGTGTGCTCAATCCGGCTGGCAGGCTGGAGAAATTCCTCCCAATCGGCATGACGCCCGAGGAAATTGCCCGCATCGACCACTACCCGGTTGGTCTGGGTTTGCTGGGAGCGCTGATGCACGGCTCCGAAATCATCCGCCTGGCAGAAATCCGTGAAGACCCGCGCAGTGTAGGTTTTCCGGAAAATCATCCTGCCATGCATTCCTTCCTGGGGGCTCCAATCCGTTTGGGCGAGGTGCAGCTTGGGCAGATTTACCTGACCGAAAAAATGGATGCCCTTGAATTCACACGGGATGACGAGCAGATCATCCAGACCCTGGCTGCCTACGCCGCGGTGGCGATCACCAATGCGCGCCTGTATGACCAGTTACGCCAACGCGACCTGGCGTTGACCCGTCGCAATGAAGATCTGGCAACCCTGAACGACCTGGCTTCCACTCTGGCTTCCTCTCCGGAGGTGGATGAAATCCTGGATAAAGCCCTGACGCGGGTGGTGGAATCGCAAACCGTCGAAGCCGGTGAGATCTTCTTGCGCGAAGGCAACAGTTCAACCCTCCATATGGTGTGCCATCGGGGTGGTACCCTGGAGACCTTGTGGACGCGCGATAACTTTCAGATCGGTGAAGGCCTGGTCGGGCTGGCTGCCAAGACTGGCCAACCGCGTTTCCTCATTATCCCCGCGAAGGGCGACCATTATCTCAACCAGACGACCTGCGCCGGCGGGCTGCACCAGGTGGCTTGCTTCCCGCTCACCGGACGCAGCGGTATCCTGGGGGTGATGACTATCGCCACCTGTTATCCCAAGC
The DNA here is from genome assembly GCA_028714615.1 of Anaerolineaceae bacterium. The sequence goes on from JAQTMA010000203.1 coordinate 5,871, forward strand.
TGCTGGATGAGCGCGAAATTCAATTGCTCTCGGCCATCGGTTCGTGGGTGGGGACTGCTATCGAGAACGTCCGGCTGAATATCCAGGGGCGCCGCCTGGCGATCCTGGAAGAGCGCGAGCGCATCGGCATGGATTTGCACGATGGCATTATCCAATCCATCTACGCGGTCGGGCTGACCCTGGAGCATGCGCGCCTGTTGATGAACGAAGACAAGGCCCAATCGCGCCGGCGCATCGACCAGGCCATCACCGACTTGAACAGTACCATTAAGGATATCCGTACGTATATCCTCGATTTGCGCCCGCGCCAGCTCCACGAAGAGAATCTACTGGATGGCCTGCTGCGCCTGCTCGACGAGTTCCGTGCCAACACCCGGGTGGAAGCTACCTTGAGCGGTCATCGCGAGGAGTTGGACAAGCTGCCCGACAGCCACGCCATCACCTTATTCCACATCTTCCAGGAAGCGCTGGCCAACGTGGCCAAACACGCTCACGCTCACAAGGTCAGCGTGGTGCTTTGGTCGACCGCTGAGCGCGTCTTGATGGAGATTAGCGACGACGGCCTGGGTTTCGAGGTTTCCAAGATCAATTCCAGCCTGGGGCATGGCATGTCGAATATTCAAACGCGTGTCCACCAGGTGGGCGGCGATGTCGAAATTACGTCTGAGCCAGGCCAGGGGACCACGATCCTGGCGTGGGTGCCCTACCTGCCTTCTCAAGAATCCGCCAAATGAATCACCCCACCCCGGGCTCCCGGGAAAATTATGTCCGGGACGTCTTTACCCGGATTGCGCCGCGCTACGATCTGATGAACCGGCTGATGACTGCCGGGCAGGATGTACGTTGGCGCCAGGAGGTCGTCCGCCGGGCGCAAATCTCCCCGGGAACTCGCCTGCTTGATCTGGGTGCAGGCACCGGAGACCTGGCGCGTGAGGCGCTGCGCCAGCAGCCGCTCTGCCAGGCCGTGGCAGCCGATTTCACCCTGGAAATGATGAGAGTAGGGATGAGCAACGCATCTACGCCGGTCCAATGGACAGGCGTGGATGCGCTCCACCTGCCTTTCCCCGGGGATTGCTTCGATGAGGTCGTGTCCGGTTTCTTGTTGCGCAATGTGGCTGACTTGCAGGCTGGGCTGCAGGAGCAATACCGCGTGCTCAAACCGGGAGGGCGCTTTGTGGCGCTGGATACCACCCGGCCGCGACGCAATTGGTTCACTCCGCTGGTGCGCGTGCATCTGCACACGGTGATTCCCTGGCTGGGTTGGTTGCTCACCGGGCAGCGCGATGCGTATACCTACCTGCCCGATTCCACGGAGAATTTTATCCGCGCCGAAGAGCTGGTTGCTCGCCTGGCAGCCGTGGGTTTCCGCGACGTTGGTTACCAGGTGCGCATGTTCGGTTCCATTGCCATCCACTGGGCGCGCAAGGGGTAATAGTTAAGTGCTTTAACACAGAGG
>JAQTMA010000204.1 GCA_028714615.1 Anaerolineaceae bacterium
GGCGCTCTGTCCATTGAGCTACGAGGGCATATTGTGGCATTATACCGCAAATACCACACCCCATCGGGTAAAATATTAGGCACCAACTTACTGCCCGAGGTATTCTGAATGAGCAAACTAGACGAGTATCGTGTTGAACGTACGCGCATGAATGACCGCATCGCCGAGATCGAGCATCTCGGCATCAAGCGTTTCTTCAACCTGGATATTGCTGCCTACAAAGGTAGCGCTTTGGATGCCAGGACCAAGGAATTGCTTGGCCTGGTCGCATCGACTGTGCTGCGTTGCAATGACTGCATTGATTACCACCTCATCCAATGCGTCAAAGCTGGCTACAACGATGCGGAATTTTCAATAAAACGATTGAATCACAACATGCCCTGGTATAGATACTGCGCCAGGGCGGGTTGTGACCGTGATTTATTACCTTTCCAGGGGATTCGTACTCGTTTGCAATACGTACGCCCAACCGGTACCTTTGCATACCGGGCATATATCGTAAATGTAGCCATCCCGGCAAGATCCGCCGCCGTCACCGTGACAAAAAGCGCACTTCTTGGGTGATTGTGCCACCAGCACGGTTCCTACACCATTACATACCGGGCACTTATCGTAGATCTCGCCATTTCGACAGCGTCCTCCGCCATTCCCGTTGCAGAATGCGCAGGTTTCCGGGGCATAATGGATTGTTGGTTGGATTGTTTCGCTGATCTCCATCATGGATTATTGACCTCGAATTAAGGTGGTTTTCTGATCACCGCTCTCGATTGTTTGGATCAAAGCGTTGGCAGAATCCGGGTCGAATTGAGATCCCGCCCCGGTTGACATCTCCTTAATCGCTTCGTCAACGGAAAGAGCTTTCCGCTTCGGTTGATCTGTGGTCATCGCGGTGTAGGCCTCTCCAACAGCGATTATGCGGGCTGCCGGGGGAATATCTTTGCTGCTCACCCGGTCCGGATACCCCTGTCCATCCCAGCGTTCCTGGTGGTGGTAGATCCAAGGAGCGATCCGGTTGAGTGAATCGATCGATTTGACGATGCGGGCGCCGTGGAAGGGGTGCATCTGGATCGTTTTCCAATCGTCCGGGCTGAGTGTATCCAACTTGGTCAGCACGTTTTCTGGGACCACAATTTTCCCTACGTCATGCAGCAGGGCAGCGATCTCCAGGTAATCAAGATCTTCTCCGGACCAATTCATCTTCCTGGCTACTTGCACGGCCAACCGCGCCACCGCATCGGAATGGCCCACCATATACTTATCTCGGGCATCGATTGCGGAGACGAGCGTCCGGATGAGGGGGGTGATTTGTGTAATGGGGAGTGAGCCAGCGCCCCCCAACAGCGCCCGGGTTAGACCCGGTTTCCTCCGCTCTGCCAGGGAAAGTTCTGAACGAACCGGTAGATCGTAGAATTTGACGAAATTCGACACTTCATCCAGGCTTCGCCGCAGCTTATCCCAGTCGCCTGTTGCCCATAAATTGGGAATAACATCCTGGACGACCATGAGCATTCTGGCCATATCTTCGGCTGGGATGATATTCTTTCCGTAAGAAGCAAGGTCCTCATGCATGCTCATCATCCGCGTGAACTGCACCTCCACCTCTCGCACCTGTTCAGCCATGCGGGGTGCATCCTGGATAGTCGATTGTAATCCGCTATAGATATGGATGATCTCATCAGGGTCCATGTTTGAGGACGTTTCCAAGTTGGAGATTTCTTGTAAACGCGAAGTCCAGAAATTCTTTGCTTCATCCAGCTTGAGAATTCCTCTGCCTAGAGTTGGTCCTTCAAGTTGCATATCAGCTTCGCCGATGTGCGCCAGCGCTTTTTCAATCGCTTCTTTTGCTTGGGCGCTGCGCCGGGCAACTTCGCTTTCGCGCACTTCTTGTTCGCGTTTTTGGATTTGCGCCAGGTGGATCCGGTTGTAGAACTCGATTGATTTGGGGGATTTCTCAAGTGTATCCAGGAGACTGACCTGTTCTTCGACCAACAACTTCCATTCATGATCCAACGCCCGGAGGGTCTTTCGACCTCTTAAAAAGAGGGCTTTCTTATGGGTTTTGCGTTGAAGATCCGGAAGGATCGTGTTGATCCGTTCGTCGGTATTCCAGATATCATTGTCCAGCTTATGGGATTTAAAAGCGACTGTGGATAAAATCATCCGATACACGTTCAAATTCTCTCGGATCTCCCATCCATGCATGGTTGCCGCAGCGCTATTTAACCGGATGGTTTTTTGTAAAACTACCCATTCTCGGAAAGCGCCGATCACGCGGGTAAACACTCCCGCTTTCCCCGGCCTGCCAGCTTTTACACCTGGGGAGGTTACAGGCTTCGCACCGGTAACTGTTGGTGCAGTTTCGGGATTTGACCCAGCTTGTTGTGCTTCCCCTTTGGTCAATGGGTCCGAAGTGGAAGTCGATTCGATAGGATTCGGCACCTGGAGCTCTGACGATAGATCGGGTTGGGTAGCCAATGTATCTACCTCCTGAACGCATTCATCCGGCACAATTCATAAATAATAAAACCCCCATCATTGGTTATTCCAAGAACTGGAACAATTATGAATGGGTGGATTATCCTCGTTTCACTGTTATCCACATAGGCCTCAAACGGTTCCCCGCTTGGATGCTTGTCCAAATGATTATATTCCATTTCAAGCATTTGTCAAAGAAGGTTGGGGCTCATATACTACAGTATAAACGCAAACGTGAGAAATGGTTGAAAATCATTGATGCTAAAGATATAATTGACCTACACAAACTCGTATCCAAACTAATTCGATAAACCGGCAAATATGCGCCGTTAGGGTTTCAGACCCTGCAGCCAACGATTAATCCCGACCACGGGGGTAAACCTGGACAACCAATCGACCACCCGCAATCTGATAGATGAACACGATCCGAATGAGCAATTGACCCCTGGCATCGCTCTGGCTGACCGCTACCTGGTTGAACAGGTTATCGGTGTTGGGGGGATGGGAGCCGTATACCGGGCGCGCGACCTTCATTTCCCCAATATCATCAAATTGGTCGCCGTAAAAGAGATGACCAGCAAGACTCGAGATGCTGGGCTACGCGAGGTGATCGTTAGGAATTTCGAGCGTGAGGCAAATATCGTTGCCAGCCTCAACCATCCGTCTATCCCGCGAGTTTATGATTTCTTCATTCACGATGAGCATGCATACCTCGTGATGGAATACATCCTCGGTAAAGATCTAGAAGCTACACTCGATGACTCCGAAGATTTTCTTCCTGAGCAAACCGTCGTTGCGTGGGCAATCGAATTATGTGAAGTGCTCGAGTATTTGCATTCGCATACCCCTGATCCAATCATTTTCAGAGACATCAAGCCTTCTAACATTATGATCAACCAATTCAACCACGTGGTTTTGGTTGATTTTGGAATTGCCAGAGGCTTTCGCCTGGGGCAAAAGGGGACCATGATGGGCACGGAGGGCTATTCTCCTCCGGAGCAATACCGGGGAGAAGCATCCCCCCTGGTAGATATTTATGCCTTAGGAGCCACCCTTCACCACCTGCTCACCCGTTGTGACCCACAAGAGGAGCCACCTTTCACCTTCACTGAACGACCGATCCGCGAGAAGAATCCGAACGTGTCTTTGCAGCTCGATGCGATCGTAATGAGAGCCCTTGAGTACCTGCCGGAGAACCGTTTCCAATCAGCCGCCGAGATGAAACGAGCGCTTGGCGAATTGAACAGCAAAACCGATCCCCTGGCTATCCAGCCGATTGTTCTCAAGCACAATGATCCTTCGGAAGATAAGAAACTATTATGGTCTTTTCAATGTGAGGATGAGATCCGCGGGAGTCCTGCCTGCCAGAATGGAATCGTTTATGTTGGAGCTCTAGATAACAATTTATACGCAGTGAATGCCTTGAATGGCAGCTTTTTATGGAAATATCCAACCCAAGGATCAATCGTTGGCCGTCCGGTCGCAAAAGACTACAGTGTGTATTTCGGATCGGAAGATTCTGATCTCCACGTCATCGCAGCTACCGCTGCAAGACCCATCTGGACTTATCACACCGGTGGATTTGTGCGCTCTTCTCCGTGCCTGTCGGATACGTATATTTTCATCGGATCGGATGATGGGTACCTGCACTGTGTTAGCCAGTCTTCCGGAAGACGCGTTTGGCGCTTCCAGGCTGGTTCACCGGTCCGCTCCACACCGGCATTCCGAGATGGCCTGGTTTTCTTCGGGAGTGAGGCAGGTGATTTTTATTGTCTGGATCTGTTTGGGACGGTTAAATGGCATATTCACGCCAAACGGGCCATTACCTCCTCGCCCCTTCTTTTGGATGAGCTGGTGATATTCGGCTCGATGGATTCCACGGTATATGCGATCGACGCACAAATGGGTTGGGAGGTCTGGCGTTACCGGCTTGGGCGGGGGACGATTTCCTCACCGTGCACCGATGGCGTTTTGGTTTTCGAGGGAGCAATTGATGGTTTGATTTACGCTATAGACTCTCGAACCACGCGGGAAGCCTGGACTTTTCGGACGGAACATCAAGTTACCGGGTCTCCAATTTTCTACAATAATCTTCTGTTTTGTGGTTCGGTGGATGGCAACCTGTATTGCCTGGAGTCTCGTACGGGAAGACAGGTATGGAAATTCCTTACTGAAAAGCCGATCACTGGTAATCCGCTGATCGTAGATGACGTACTTTACTTCGGTTCGACCGACCGGCGCTTATATGCTATTGGGTTGGATTGACCCGAATATGGGCGAGCTTAGGCGGCTACTCTTCTCCATAACCCCTAAAAGGGTATGATTTTCACCATTCGCGGATATAATCATGTAGATAGGATTTCCCATAGTGTTCATACACTTCTCTGCAGACCATCCGGTTTAGGGGATGTAATCCAGATGCTGAGACATAGATGGAGGGTAGATGGAAACCAGTGAGGTCATCCGGGTTCTGATCGTTGATAACAACGGTGAAACACGCGAAAAAGTCCGGGCGCTGCTCAAGTTGGAGCGCGGCATGGAGGTTATCGCGGTAGCCAAAACAGGAAAAGAGGCTATCGATCTGGCGCAGGAATTCGAGCCCGATGTGGTGGTGCTCGATGTAAATATGCCCGATATGGACGAGATCGAGGTGACTGAAGCGATCTGCCGGCGGGTGCCCTTCAGCCAGATCATCATCCTGGCTGTTCAGGTGGAACCCAATTACATGCGGCGAGCTATGCTTGCCGGCGCCCGTGATTTTTTGGTGAAACCACCCATGCCAGATGAGCTGCGTTCAGCAGTTTACCGTGCAGGTGGCCTGGCTCACGAGCGCAGGGATAATTCTTTTCGGGTGCGACCTCATCCAGGCGATGATGCCCAACCTTCAAAACAATCTCAAACTGCCCTTGGGAAGGTAATCCAGATATATAGCCCCAAAGGTGGAACCGGGTGTACAACGCTTGCAACCAATCTGGCTATGGCGATGCACACTCCCAAAACGAAATCCGTCTTAGTGGATGGCAATTTACAGTATGGTGATGTCGCGGTCTTTACGAATGAGGTCGGGTATCACAGTATTTTAGATCTTACCCCGCGGGTGGATGCCTTGGATCCAGAAATCATCTCCACGGTGACGGTGACTCACCGGCGGTCGGGGGTGGATATCATCATTGCTCCCAATCGCCCAGAATTGGCTGACCAGGTTTCTGGAGAGGCATTCTATAAGGTGCTGCAATACCTCCGCCGCCTTTATACTTACGTCATTGTAGATACAGAAGCCTCGCTCGGCGAGCTGACCCTTTCTGTATTGGATGCTTCTGACCTGGTCGTTTTGGTAGTTACCCAGGATATCGCTGCAGTAAAAAACGCACGCCTGTTTCTCTCGATCACCGATGGACTCCACGTGAACCGGCAGCGGGTTGTGGTTGTGATGAACCGATATGATAAACGAGTTGCAATTTCTCCAGAGCGTGTGGCTGAAAATCTCAAGCACGAAATCGCCAGTGTCATTCCATTGGATGAAACCATCGCAGTTCGGGCGGCGAATCAGGGATTGCCATTTGTGATCGACCGGCGCAATGAGGCCATCAGCCGGGCGGTGTTTGACCTGGCTGATCTGGTGCGCAACCGGTTGGTGGCCAATGAATCGGTAGAAACCATCCAGATCAAATTGAATAATTCCCCGGCCTGATCCCGCTACGTCATAATCGGTTTCTCCCCGGATAGATGCCGGTGGAAAGGATCTGGAAAGTCGTTTGCAAAGAAATGATCCACTGGGCGGACGGCGAGTGAACGGCCGGGGTCGTTGGTCATTGCCCTCCCGGTTCATTTGGCTTGGGTTGGTCATCTTCTTGATGGTGGGAGTGATGGCTTTCGCATATTTGGCTTCGCTTGCCGCCAGGCATCCGTCACCGGGGGTGGCTCAAATTGTTGCGTTGGCTTCCCCCGCTCGGGAGAATGATACTGCGACGATCGCACCCAACCCTACTCCCCAGCCCACCCGGACTCCTCTCCCACTAAATCCGACCTTTACTCCAACACTGCCAGACCCATTACCAACCCACGAATTGGTAAGGGCTCACCTATCCTATTATTGGCCGCCTCTGGGGCAGATCAACTGTGACTATGAATGTGAACATATCGCTAATGGGGATGATTGGAAACTTTGGGTCGGTAAGGGGTTGGCTTGCCCGTCCGAATATCCACTTGGGACGATTTTTCTGATCATTGGGATTGAATGGCAATGTGTTGACCGGGGGGATGCCATCGTAAAGAACTCCGATGGCAGTATCTGGCTCGATCTGCTATTATCGAAAATGCCGGATGGGTTGGCCTGGGGTAGTATCCGCATTGTTGAGGTGCGACGGGGTGGCTAGCATGTTGAATACCCGGTTGGGTGGTCGGGGAAAATTAAGGTGGTGGTGCAGAAAAAATATCGGTACGCTGACCGATGCGCTCGTGTAGAAATTTCGCCATCCTGGGGATGTCCTTGGCATCCATCCGGATTGCACCGACCGGGCAAGCTTCCAGGCAGCGACCACAGCCTTTGCAGCGTTCCCCGATCATCGCGGTACCTCCCTCCAAGCGGATGGCATGCATTACGCATACCTGCACACAATCGCCGCAACCCACACATTCTCCAGCATTCACCTGAACATTAAGCCCCGGAAGCCGTTCAACGGCATCCCAAAATGCTGGCGGGCCTAACCTCAACCCGGAGCGTACTGTGCAGCAGCAATCGCAACAAAAACAGATAGCCAACATTTGGTGGTATGGAATCCCCAACATGTATGC
>JAQTMA010000205.1 GCA_028714615.1 Anaerolineaceae bacterium
TTTTTGCAACCGCTTCATAATTTCGGAGGGTTGGCCTTGAATGCTGTCCGGCAAATTAATCGGATTTAGATAGGAACTGCGCGCGGCCCTTTCCAGGATATCTTCGTTCTTTTTCGGGCCAGCCAACCAAACCACCGAGGTACGGTTTTCCTGGCGCAGCTTGAGGAAGACAAACGGGATACGTCCCAGGCTGGTTTGCAGTCGATCAATGTTATCGTTGGGAATCACCCCCAAGATCGAGTACACAAAATGAGGATTCTGCATGGCGCCCATATTGAGGTCAATACCGGCCAACGGTTCCAATTGAGATAGGGTATTCTGCAGATCGCTGTGTTTGTTTTTCTCGTGATCGAGTTGCTGGCATGCCTGATCGACTTCATGCTCATAACGGTCCAGTATGGGGTTGAGTTCGGCAATATCTACCAGCCTATCATCGTGATCTACGGAGGGTACGCCTTCATCCGTCATTTCCAGGTCGTGCATAATACTCAGAACCCGGCGCTCCATCGCGGCGTAGGCCGCAGATTTCTCCAACCAGGAATTAGCTCCGGCTTCTTTCTGTGAATTGAGGTAACTACTATCCACCTGGTGAAACACCCCTTGCCTGGCCAACACGGGAGTCACTGCCAGCACGTCCTTGGCGGGGATGATCAATTGCATCTCGGTCATCTCTTGAGGATAAAACATACTCGCTCCAGTACCACCTCAGTCGGGTCAAATAATTGGATACGTTGCTCAGATCCCCGCAAAAACGTTTCGGCGATCATCCAGCCCTCTCCGCCAGAACCAGGTACGGCCGGAAATCATCCATGGCTACCTGCGCGTCCTTTGCCTCAATCAGCACCGTCAGATCCTGAGCCTCCATCTCCTTAAGCGCCAGAAATGCAATAGGAATCCCGATCTGGAATGGATATCCGGCAAATACCGCGCGGCATTGCTCGGCAACATGGCGGTGCAATTGCACTTCAAGTTCGATCAAGCCCTTCCGAGGCTCACGCAGCAGGGTATCGACATTTGGCAAAGCAGGGAATATACGCGCTACCACCTGTTGGATATCCGCCCCTGCGGCAATGTCTCGAATGTCCTGATCACGCACCTGATATCCTATCGAGAGAGTGTAATTGATCAGTTCCTCTTCGGATAAGTGGTGATAGATGCGGTAGCGGATAGCCCACATCAGGTTGTTCATATCCACGAGCGACCCGATGATGCGTAGCGCCTGAGGCCGATCCTGATTGGGTAGCAGGAAGACATCGTTCCACAACTCCCTCCAATAACTCAGATCCAGGGCTACTTCCAGTGGGAACAGGTTTTGTTCGGCGGTAAAACGCTCCATAGCGTGAGAGAGAGTCTCATAATAAGGGGTATGGTTGAGCAGCTCCACCGCAGCGGGGATATTGCCCGTTTCCAGCATCTCCTCCGCGGGGAGAACGGTCATCGAGCCAAATGGGAACAGGACGTACCTCACCCGGTCCCAGGATGCTCCCGTGACAATCCCTCGCAGGACCGCTTTCAGGTTATCTACCTCGAAATGGCGGTAGAGATGGCGCAGCAGTTTGTGGGTTTGCGGTGGAGATGAACGAATGATGGAGGCATAAGCATCTGCCATTTGCCCTTTGATCTGGTAAATAGCCCTCCGGGGGGTCAGATCCTTTTCATCGACTCGTTCCAGGTACGGACCATAGGTGGTGTGTTTCAGTAGCCTCAACAGCGCGTGAAAATCTGCGGCCTCGAATATACCCAGCAGCTCCTGAGTGGATAACAACGCAGCATACTTCACCCGTACCGAAGCATTGATTGCTGCATAACCGGTAACACCGCCGGGCATTGGGGTTACTCCCTCCCAACTACGCGTTCGAGAACGTAATTGACAGCCTGGTTCATGTGGCTTTTCGCCAGGGTTTCCATTTGGGCGATCTTCTCACGAGTTTGGGTCTCGATGCGGGCAATCTCATCCTTGGACTGCGCATGAGCAACGATTTGGCGCGCTTCTTCTTTCGCCTTGGCAATCGCCTGATCGATGATCAACTGGGCTTCTTCTTCAGCTTTTATCGGCAGTTCCTCGGCAGTTTTTTGCGCCTCTTCATAAACAGCCCGGGCTTTCTTCTCGATCTCCAGCACCTGTTGTATGATCTGCTCAGTCATCGCATTCCCTCCTGATATCCCCCAAGCCACCCACTAACTGACTTACTACCCAAATTGCACCGTAGGAAAAGGGTAGTACGTGATGCGTACTTTTATATGCTCCCTAGCGAAATGATCAATCCCCCTTCATTATAAGCTATAGTTGATCCATTTTGTCAATAGTTGTGACAAAAAACACATGACCATTTTAGTGCATAGAAATCCCCGGCACAAGCTACCAAAGCATGATTATCATCCCCCATACGGGATACCAAAAACATGATTTCTAGTCACCCGATCAGGTGACTAGAAATCAGGGTTCTTTTCACCCGCCCGGATCGGAACTTTCAAGCGGTTCTCGAAGGGAGCCAGTGGGCAAGACCAACGTTCGTTGTAGGCACAGTAGGGGTTATACGCCACGTTAAAATCTACGATCACCCGATTGTTTACCACATCCGGCTCCAGGTAGCGACCAGCCGGATAGGTTTCCTTTCCAGCCAGGGCATCCACAAATGGCAGGAAGTAGCCATTGGAGTCGCGATAAACGGTCAACTCAGCCTCCTGACCTTCTACCTGGAACTTGAACCGGCCATAACGCTGGTACGGCTGCACCTGCCCGGTAGAGGTTTGCATATCAACAGTTTCAATCTTCTCGAAGCGGGTTATCGGCGCTTCGATGCGCAGGGACGGGTTTTCAGGAAAATAGATGAGTCCTCGAAAGATCTTTTTCTGCTCAATGGTGAGCGGGCTTTGTTGATGGTTTTTAAAAAAGTAGTCCTTGTTCTGACGAAATACATCCAGCTCGTTACTTGGTTCGACTGGGTGTTCTTGAATTGTTTTCATTGATATCGCCTTCCCCAACATTGTGTTCGACAGCAGTCGTCCACCTTCTACGATTCTTCAGCACATAAATAATAGATGCATCATAAGGCGAATTTGATGCGGGGAGTATTCCCATTTCATTACCCATTGCTTGGTAAATTCGAAGAGATCCGCCGCACCAAGCTGGACGGATCTCTCGGAAAGTTAATGGGTGGTCATGCCACCGGGACCGGGTCGGTTAACGGATGCGCAGTTGAAGCCCAATCCACGGTTTTTTTACCGCGACCAGCAGGAGAAAGATCGCTTCCACAACCAGCGAGAGCACGCCGGTCGGGGTAAGCCAGGCTTCTATCTCCATCCCGGGCAATCCCACTGTCCGGCTAAGCACATAACCGATGAGGGACCCAATGGCGATGCCAACCCCTAGCAGCCAACCCCAGTTATTCTGGCGGTAAATTCCGATCCCCGCAACGATGGCCGCAAAAAAGTTGATCCCGAACAGGATGCCCATATAGGCGACTTCGCTATATTCTTGCGGCACCATATAGAGATGCACCAGGCCAATCAAGACGATGATGGCGACGCTGAACCATTGAAATATACGAGTGTTCATTTTTTGATTCCTCCCTGAAATTATCCATTATTGACAAAGGGGATGTAGGTTTTCCCCACGATAACTAACGGACGCATCATGTCGTGCTCTTCGTGTTCGAGGATGTGGCAATGCCAGACGTACTCATGGCCGCCCGTGCGGGGGCTCTGCGGTACCGGGAAGGGCACGACCGGTAAATTGAATTTCATGATCAACCGCGTAACCTGACCAGGATACATACGGACGGTTTCCTTCCATCCCAGCTCATTGAGGTCCGGAGCGATTTCATCTCCGATGTAGCTCGGAGCCCCACCTTTATAGGCTAAAGTATCGAAGTACTGCCGCGATAGTATCTGAGCGTTGGTGAGATGGAAATGGATTGGATGGGCATCCGCAGTCAAGTTGATGATCTCCCATACCTCGGTATCCCCTTCTGCAATCATCTCCGTAGCCGGCATATCGTAAGCCCGGCCAAAGAGAGCCGGGCTACTCTCTTTATCGGTTCCGAGGAACTGGATCAGACGGCCTTTCGCATCGAAATCTTCGTTCAAGGTGAGGTAGCGAACACGCAGGCCATTTGGGATGGGAGTCGGCACATTTGGCGTCTGGGTCACCAGGAAGGGGTCGGTGGGGGTGAGAGCCTTTGGCAAGGTGATGGGCGCATCTGCGGCGCCAGTACGCGCTTTCACACGCACCTGTAAGAGGGTGCGCGAATTCGGTCCTTTTCCCGGTTGAACGGTGAATGGGTTATACGGGTTGCCGGGGTAGTAATCCGCAGCATCGTCCCCGTTTGGGAATGGAGCAGGGGCGTCGTTGTAGAGGATGAATACCGTCCCAGGCGCCACAGACCGAAAGTCGACGAGAAAATCGGCCCGTTCAGCGGGCGCCAGCAGCAACTGCGGTTGCCCTGGGCCGTTTAGTAAAACCGGGGTAGGGATGAACCCACCTTCATTCCCGATCTGGAGGAAGGCCGGACCAGGTGAGTTGGTAGGTTCGGTGCTGTCAGGCAGGCTGGTGTCATTACTGCGCGCGGAAACCAGGCGGGGATTGAGGAAACGACCATTACAGGCGTTCAGCAGGCGCAAGCGGTACTGGCGCGGCTCTACCTCGAGGAATGGATAAGCAGTCCCGTTTACCAGGATGGTATCGCCGAAGAACTCGGGAACAATGGACGGGTTGTCGGTGGGTGGGGGAAACCCAGGGCCCACCTCGGATGCATACTGGTGCTCATACCACAGGTCCCCCTCGCGAGTATCTGGCATAATCGTTGTCCAGGTGGGGTCCGTATTATGGGCATCATGAACCAGGAGATTCGCCGAAACGAAGGTCTTATCCTGGAAAACCAGGTAGACCGTCCGTGTATCCAGTGGACCCGGTAGGTGATGACCGGCAACCAATAGGTCCTCATAATCGTCGGTGATCACATAAGCCGAAGCAATGCCTGCATAGGCATTCACCCGCGTGATATCGTGGGCATGGTCGTGGTACCACATCAACCGAGCGCCTTGCTGGTTGGGATAGTAGTATTCCGCCTGGTTTGGAGGGACAACCTGCCCAGGACGTAGTACCTGGTTGTTTAAAAAGCTTTCCCCTTTCAATCCGTTCGGATCCCAAAAAGCCATCGGTCCGCCATCGCTGATCCAGGGAACAAAGCCACCATGAAGGTGAGTAGAAACCCGGTTATCCGGATGAGTTGCAGCATCTACAAAGAAAGAGGATCGGTCGATGGGGATGATGTGCTTGGGCGGCAAGTTGTTGCGAAAGGTGATCTGGACCGGCTTGTCCCGCCGGGCCACAATCACCCCACCTAGGTGTTTATGGTCGCCCCCCTGTCCATAACCCCACAGGCGCGTACCGGTCGCGGGCAGCTCGGAATGCAGCCGGTCGGTGAATTCGGCGATGTCGATCGTATAATGGTCCACGCCCGGTTGCCACCACCCGGGGTTGACCGTATCCGGTTTCGCCACCGGGATACCGGTTCCTCCAACCCCCCGTAATGGATCGACGAACTTTGTTAAATATGCGCTTTGGGAAAACGGCTCGATCGGCCCGCCAGGGTCAGCCTGCACCCGGACGGGAAAAGGCATGGTCAGGCTTACACCTGCAAATGCTCCGAGCTTCAGAAACTCCCGTCGAGTAACCATTTTGCGACCTCCATGATAAAATTTTATGAAAACATCATACAATTATCACGTCCAGAAGTTAATCGGAGAAACCCACAGTATTTTGGCGGTTTGTCCTGTGGAAATATACGAGGTTATCTCAGAGATAAAGAATATTTACATCCACAAAAAGAACGAAACGAGGACTATTTTTTGCACTTACCGGCTCACGATTGGCAGACCGACGAGCCATGGATCAGTATTTAGAATCGTTAACACCGTCGTTGCTGAATTTGCATTGACTGATGCCGTGTGCAGACCACTCAATCCTGGAATTCGGGCATTACTCAAGGTCAGGATGAGCATCTTATCCTCACCAGGCTGATGGTCGTTGAGGATGACAACTTGGATCGTCTTTTGGGTTTCTCCGGCGGCAAAATCGAGTTGGTTGGCGGGAAGAGGCGAATAGTTCACTCCAGCAACGGCAGTGCCCCCAGCTACTGAGAAGTCGACTGAAACCGGGAAGGAAATCCCGCCGCTCCGCATAACGGTAAGCGAAGCATAACCGGCTGTCTCTGGAACTCCCTGGACGGGAATGGTGAACCCTACCTGGGCATCCGGTAATAACCAGCGGTAAGCGCGATTCACATCCAACCGGCCATAGCCGAAATCGTTATCCGGACCGGGTGCGCCTAGATCCACCGCCGAGTTGACCAGCACCGTTTCTTGCTGTTCGATCGTCAGACCTTGCGGGAAAGCGCTCAACAAGAGCGCAATGGCTCCGGCAACGTGCGGTGCAGCGAAGGAAGTACCGCTCAAGGTTACGTAGGTATTTCCTAATCCGGCGGTGTAGATATCGACTCCTGGGGCTGAGAGCGTAGGATAGGTTGCCGGTGGGGTGACACAATTGTTCGGGCCGCGGCTGGAGAAACTCGCAACCGTGTCCAGGCTGCTAGTAGCACCTACGGGGAAAGCCTCCGGATAGTTGCCCGGATAAGCGCCGGTAGCCGCACCGGGACCGTAATTTCCGGCTGAAAACACCGGTAGGATGCCGGCTGCCCGCAGAGCCTGCAAGGCGGGTTGGAATATCTGGCTGTTATCACATCCGGAAGCTCCCCAGGAGCTGTTAACTACTTGAGGGGCGTCCGGAGTAGCTGGATTCCCGTCCGGATCGAGTATCCATTGAAAACCAGCTAAAATGTTGCTGGTAAGCGCCTGGCAGGGATGGGCCGGATCAGTGGTGTAATCATCGCTGAAGATCTTCACAGCAATCCATTGTGCATCGGGAGCCACGCCTACAGTTTTACCAACCATGATCCCCATGGTGGCAGTCCCATGTCCGGAACTCGGACAGGCGGATGGCAAATCGGCCGGGGTCAGGTGAGTCCCAATCGGATCTGCCGGGTCATACCAACTGTTGGTGCCCCCGCGCCACTGCGCTGCCAGTTCGGGGTGGGTGTAGTCAACCCCGGTATCCAGGTTAGCGATTACGATATGCTGGCCACGGAAACCCTGCGCCCACATATCCATCGCCCCAATTCGGCCAAGGTTATCCCATTTTGTACCGGTGGACTGAGTAACATCCGGTGACTGAAGGCTGCGATCGGA
>JAQTMA010000206.1 GCA_028714615.1 Anaerolineaceae bacterium
AACGCCAGGCAGCCGAGTTGCACTTTCAAAAGAGCTATGGGGAGAAGCCCCTCCCAACCCTGCCCGTCCCGCCCACCCCCCGCCCCAGTGCGACGCCCCAGCCATAATGCCCTCCTATATACTCCCATGCCCCTTGAGCAGCGCGATCCCGCCTGAGATTAACCAGGGATGGCTACAACCGTGAAGATACTCTCTGCCACACCGCCCGCAACCTCCCCCCTCACCCCACAGACGCGGCAATGGGTAATTGTTGCTAACCGGCTGAGTTACCGGTTGTGTAAATACTGGTTCCTGGTTTTTTTGGTTGGCTTCGGCATATGGGTCGGGCTTCCATTTTTGGCTCCGGTTTTCATGCACTGGGGTTGGACGCTGCCGGCCAGGGCCATCTACACCCTGTTCTCGTATCTCTGCCACCAATTAGCGGAACGTTCCTTCTTCCTCTTTGGACCCAAAGGTATGTACTCATTAACCGACCTTCAGGCCGCCCACTTGAATGCACAAAGCATGTTGGCTTTACGTAATTTTCTCGGGTCTCAAGCCTTGGGGTGGAAGGTGGCATGGTCGGACCGCATGGTAGCCATGTTCGGCGGAATTTGGTTATTGGCTCTCTTGTGGTGGCCGCTCAGAAAACGTTTGCGTCCTATCCCCTGGTGGCTGCTCGGGCTGCTGCTGCTACCCATGGCGGTGGACGGCTCGACTCATTTCCTCAGCGACCTGGCCGGGCTGGGCCAAGGGTTCCGCGATAGCAACGCCTGGTTGGCAATCCTGACCAACCAAAGCCTACCGGCCACATTTTACAAAGGGGACGCGTTGGGCTCCTTCAACTTACTTATGCGCTTATGGAGCGGGCTGGTCTTCGCCGTGGGAATCGTCTTTTTAGGGTTCCCATACCTGTACGGCTATTTCCGCGATATGGCTGAATACTTGCGGGTAAAGTACCTGCGGGCAGGTATTGACCTCTGATTCAATCAAGGGACCCTCAAGAGAATTGCAAAGGGCTAACCGCTACTCAAGCGTGATACCTCAATAAACGCAAGGCATTGAGCACCACGAGGATCGTGCTGCCCTCGTGAAAGACGATGGCGACCCCGATCCCGGCCAGACCGGTGAGGGAGGTTACAACCAGCACCCCGATCACCCCCACTGCGATCACCAGGTTTTGTAGGATCACGGCGCGGGTTGCCCGGCCTAGCCCGATGGCGAACGGCAGCTTCGACAGATCATCCCCCATCAAGGCTACGTCGGCGGTTTCCAGGGCGACATCCGTCCCGGCGCCTCCCATCGCGATCCCCACGGTGGCATTCGCCAGCGCCGGGGCGTCGTTAACGCCATCTCCTACCATCGCAACCACCCCATACCGGTCTGTAAGGGCGCGAATCGCCGCTAGCTTGCCCTCGGGCATCAAACCAGCCATAACCTGGCTCACCCCAGACTGCCGGGCTACCGCTTCTGCCACCCTGGCATTGTCACCGGTTAAGAGGATCGTCTTTTCCAAGCCAGCCTGGTTCAATTGTTGAAGGGTCGTATGGAACTCCGCACGCAGAGTGTCCGCCAGGCCGATCAGCCCGGCAAGTTCTTGACCCCACGCTAACCCCATGAGCGTCTGCCCATTCACCTGCCACTCTTCCGCAATGTGAGCAGCCTGTGCAGATAGGCTAACACCGCTCTCGTCCAACCATTTCAGGCTGCCAATGCGTACCGAATGCCCGGCGACTGTCGCCTGGATGCCGCGGCCATTGACCGCTTCTACCTCGCTCACGTCGGGGAAAACCAGTTGTTTGTCGCGAGCAGCCCGAACGATCGCCTGCCCCAACGGATGCCCGGAGCGACTCTCCACCGCGGCTGCTAACCCCAGGAGATCGTTTTCCTTTTGAATTGGACCTCCCAGGACGGGGAAAGTGACCATACCGGTCACTTCGGGAAGGCCGCTGGTGATGGTCCCGGTCTTGTCAAAAGCGATGGCTTTCAACCGGCCCAGATTTTCCAGGTGCGCCCCGCCTTTGATGAGAATGCCGTTGCGCGCCGCCTGGCCGATCCCGGCCAGAATAGCCGCCGGCGTCCCGAGCGCTAAAGCGCAGGGAGAGGCGGCCACCAATAAGGTCATCGCTCGCAGGAAGGATTCGTGAAACGGAACCCCAAACAGAGGAGGAAGGAAGATGACCAGGATCGTGACGATCAGCACGCCCGGGACGAAGACCCCTTCGAATTTCTCCACAGTTTGCTGGGTGGGTGATTTCTGGGTTTGAGCCTCTTCCACCAATTTCATCACCCGGGCAAGGGTGCTATCCTTGGCCAACCGGGTGGCTTGAGCCTCCAACGCTCCCTCGCCGTTGATCGTTCCGGCAAAGAGCTTGTCTCCAGGCGCCTTCTCCACCGGGATAGATTCACCCGTCACCGGAGCCTGATTAACAGCCGAGGCGCCTCTCAACACAATCCCATCGATGGGGATGCGTGTGCCGGGCCGGAGAATGACCACCTCCTGCAAGACCACCTGATCTAGCGGGATTTCGAGTTCCTGATTGCTTCGGCGTACCAGCGCGGTTTTGGGGGTGAGATCTGCCAAGGCGCGGACAGCCGAGCGGGCTCGCTCCAAGGCACGTTCTTCGAGGGCATGCCCCAAACTGAACAAAAAGATCAGCAGCGCTCCATCCGCGAAATCACCTAAAGCAGCCGCCCCGAGAGCCGCCAGCACCATGAGCAGGTCGGTGTCAAATGCCCGCTCAATCAGGGTATGCAGCGCATGGCGGAAGACATCCCATCCCCCCAACCCATAGGCCGCCAGATAGAAGCCCAAGCTCAGTGCGCCCGGGAAATGCAGCAACTGGCCTCCCAGCCATCCGATCAGCAGCAGTAATCCAGCGAATACACTGGACAGCAGCTCCCGGTTCGCCAGAAACCAGGTTTGCAGCCCGGGTAGCTGGACAGCATATCCCAGTGAGCGAACTCGTTTTTCAATCGCTGCCCGGCTGGTTTTATGGGAGTCAAACTCGACCCGCATGATTTGCCCGGGGTAACTGACGCTGGCTGTTAAGACTCCTTCTATGCGGGAAACGCTGTGCTCGACAACCATTGCACAATCTGAGCAATCCATCCCTTCGATCTCGACTACCTCATGGTGATAACGGTTGATAATTTGAGCGCCAGCTTGTTGAGCGGTTCGTTTGAGGTCCGCTAGGGTCATCAACTCTGGATCGTAATGCAAGCACAACTTGACCGGTTCGTTTTCTCGTTCCAGGTGGGCACGGATCAGTTTTTTGTTGCTGGCTAAAGCGGCTGCCAGCCGGTGAAAACAGGCCTCGTCATCCTCCCCAACCCCAGGCAAAAGTGGAGAGATTTCCAGCTCAACGCTCTTTTCCATGCTTTCTGGTTACCTTTCTTCGTCCATGTGGGCCAGTCCACGCTCAAATAGATCGCGGATGTGTTCATCTTGTAGGGTGTAATAGACCTCCCGTCCTGCTTTGCGAGATTTGACCAGGCGCAGGTCACGCATTGATTTGAGCTGGTGGGACACAGCGCTCTGGGTCATCCCGAGAACTGCCGCCAGATCGCACACGCATAACTCAGCAGCAGCCAGGGCTGAAATCATCCGCACCCGGGTCGGGTCTGCCAGCGCCTGAAAAGTATGAGCCAGATGCGTGGCAGTCAACCCGTCCAGCAGATGAGCCTGGACAATCCTGACCTGGTCTTCGTGAATGAAGTTTTCTTCACAGCGGGCAGGGGGAGAGTTGTTTATAAGTGATATCATCGCCATCTCTTATGAATATATGAGCCATTACTCATATATTACCCCGAAACAAAACAACTGTCAAGATATTCTGGTTTGATGAAGTTACTGAGGCAAAGGTACCCAGATCACGGGAGTAGTTCTTGACAGGAGAAATGGTACAAGGTAATATCATTGTATGCTGATATATTAATATATTGGAGGACAACCATGCTAGCAACTTCTCAAACCAGGCTCCATCCAGCCCCATCCAGGCAAGCGACGGAGTTGAAAGCCAAGCTCTTTCGCGGCTTTTCCGATCCATCTCGGCTGCTCATCCTGGAGACGCTGCGCGAAGCTCCCTTGACCGTGACGGAGATCGTCACCCGAACCGGTCTGGGTCAATCGAACGTCTCCAACCACCTGGGCTGCCTGCGTGATTGTGGGCTGGTTACCGCCAATCCGCATGGGCGGTTTGTGGAGTATGGGCTCAGCGATACGCGCGTGGGTCAATTGCTCCATCTTGCCGATGAACTGTTGGCGGAGGTAGCCAAAGGCGTATACGAGTGCACGCGCTATAGCGTGATGGGAACCGATCATGTCTGATTTGCAAACCCTTGAAATCCCAGTCAAGGGAATGGACTGCGCGGAATGCGTACTGCACGTCGAGCATGCCTTAGCGAAATTACCCGGGGTCGATTCTGTTCAGGTATACCTGACAGCCGAGAAAGCAGTGCTCAGGGCCGATCCATCCCAGGTCACGCTGCCGGCGATCCGTAAAGCGGTGGAAGGGGCCGGGTATTCGGTCCCAGAAATCCCGAATCAGCTGCAGCCACCCAGCGGAAATGCTGCCGCGAAGCTGGCGGATTTCACCCGCCCCGTGCTGACCCTATTCGGGATTGTCTTTGGGGCGGTGTTGTTTATGATCGTCTTCGGGGAGTGGCTGGGGCTGTTTGAAAAAATCACCGAAAGGGTACCCTGGCCCATTGGCCTGGCGATCGTCCTGATCGGAGGATACCCGATTTTCCGGAACGTGATTCGGGCCACGCTCAAGCGGCAGGTCATCTCGCATACCCTGATGAGCCTCGGCGTGCTGGCGGCTCTCGCGGTCGGCCAATGGGCCACTGCGGCGGTAGTCGTGTTTTTCATGCAGGTGGGCGATTACGCCGAGCGCTTCACCACCGAAAGCGCCCGCCGGGCAGTCAAAGACCTGACGGCGATGGCCCCCCAAACGGCGCGAGTGGAGCGGGAGGCCGGCGTGATCGAAGTCCCGGTGGCTGAGGCCAGGGTAGGCGAAACGGTGGTCGTTCGACCCGGTGAGAAGATCCCGGTGGATGGGGAAGTGCTTTCCGGGCAGGCCACCGTCAATCAGGCGGCCATCACTGGCGAGTCGATGCCGGTCGAGGTGGCCGCAGGATCGAAAGTCTTTGCGGCCACCCTGGCGCAGCTCGGCAGCTTGCGGGTGCGCATCACAGCCACCGGTCGGGATACCACCTTTGGGCGGGTAATCCAGATGGTCGAAGAGGCCGAAGCCCACCGCGCAGACGTTCAGCGCATTGCCGATAAATTCTCTGCCTATTACCTGCCTGTGGTAACGGGGATCGCCGCGCTGACATTCTTGCTGCGCCGCGACCCGCTCGCCACGGCGGCGGTCCTTGTGGTGGCTTGCTCGTGCTCGTTCGCTCTGGCGACGCCTATCGCTATGCTCGCCTCCATCGGCGCGGGCGCCAAACGAGGTCTGCTGATCAAGGGCGGCAAGTATCTGGAGACTCTGGCCCAAGCAGATGTGCTGCTCGTCGATAAAACCGGCACGCTTACGCTGGGACAGCCGGAAATTACGGACATTGTGCCCCTGGATGGGTTGAGCAAAGCAGATTTACTCACCCTGGCGGCTTCCGCCGAACGTTACTCCGAGCATCCCCTGGCGGAAGCGGTCCGGGAGATAGCCCACCGGCAGGGGATCCGCCTTCTCGAACCCGAGATTTTCAAAGCCTTCCCCGGGGAAGGGGTGAGTGCAAAGTTCGGCGGAAATACCATCCAGGTGGGGAGCTGCCGGATGCTCCCTGAAGGGACCCGTTTTCCGCAGGCAGAACTCCTGGAGGCGCAGGGAAAGACGGTGTTGTGGGTCATCCGGGATGGCCAACCGGCCGGCCTTCTCGCGGCAGCCGACACCATCCGCCCCGAGGTTCCCCAGGCATTGGCCCAGGTGCGGAAGCTGGGCATCCGGACGATCGAGTTACTGACCGGGGACAACGAGCGGACCGCGGCCGAGCTGGCCGGGCCACTCGGGGTGAGCTACCGGGCCAACTTGTTGCCCGAACAAAAGATCGCCATCGTCAAAGAGTACCAGGCGCAGGGACATATCGTGGTCATGGTGGGAGACGGGGTCAACGACGCGCCCGCGCTCGCCCAGGCGGACATCGGCATCGCAATGGGCGTGGCGGGCAGCGACGTGGCGGTCGAAGCAGCCCATATCGCCTTGATGCGCGAGGATTGGGGGTTAGTCCCGGAGGTATTCCGGATTGCCCACCGGACGATGCGGGTGGTCAAAACCAACATCGCGTTTACCCTGGTTTACAATGTCATCGGGTTGTCGCTAGCGGCCTTCGGGCTTCTGCCACCCATCCTGGCTGCTGCGGCTCAATCGCTGCCCGACCTGGGGATTCTCGGAAATTCGTCCCGGCTGATCCGGCAATAGCAAACCAGAAACCATCAGGATGTAAGCGGGACGATCTCCACCGGCCCGAGTGCAACCCGTAGATCATCTGACGCCAGGATGATCGTAGCGTTGCGTATCCCCGCCCCTATGGAAACCTCGAGCCGGGCGAAGACGCCGGGGTCTGCCAGGATGCGCATGGGGTGGGGTAGCCCGAATGGAGAGACGGCGCCGAGGGGATAGCCGGTGACCTGTAAAACCTCCGCCTCCGAAGCCAGGGTGAGGCGGGAACGCCGCAAATACTTGCGGAGCGCCGGCCAGGCAATTTGGCGGCCGCCTGGGACGAGCACCATGATAAAGTGGTCCTGCTCCAGCCGGAAGACGATACTTCGGATGACTTGATCGATCGTCATACCGCGTTGTTGCGCTGCCTGCTCGACCGAATGCACCGGACCCGGGTGTTTAAAGAACCGGTAAGAAACGTTCAGGGCATCCAGGGCTTTGGTTACAGAGGTTGCATCCATCATCGGTTTGTTATACCCCGCTGATAAGGTTTTCCACTGAATATAACCCAATTTCCTCGGCTTTGGCTTGTTCGACTAAATCCGGTGTAAACCCAGACCGGGCAAACAAGGCATATTGTATCCTCTTGAGATGATAATCGCGGATCAGAACACTTACTTTTTGCTTCAACTCCAGTAAAACGTGGGGTCCGATCGGGTGGATCGACCATTTACATTCGCCTACAAGTGCTGCCTGTTCCAAATCATTTATTGCCAGGACATCGATCTCAGAATCGCGGCTCCACCAACCCCCGATCCGTT
>JAQTMA010000207.1 GCA_028714615.1 Anaerolineaceae bacterium
ATAAAGACCGTGGCTGCAATGCGGTGAATAATTCGAACCGTTTCAATTCTACCCATCGCCGCGATCAGGGCTTCCGCCCAGCCTTGTCCGGCAAATTTCTGGGGCAGCCCCGTGAGACATAACGTTGTAAAGGAAATGAGCAGCAAAATGTGTTCAATTCGCCGGTCTAAGCTAAATCGAACAAATTCTTTCACTCGATTCTGGTTCATGAATGGCTCGCTCCTTTACGGCGTTGGATCGTTCTTCGGATAATATCACTAATCACATACAATACCATTCCACCTATCACGATGGGAATAAGAATGTTATAGAAGAGCTGGACATAATAGACGAGTGGAGTGGTGCGTGGATTCGGTGTGTAATGGCTTAGCCAAGACGCCGGGAAATTGTCGGTTGCCGACGGATGGCAGCGCTTACAGGTAGCCAACAAGTTTTGTTTGATCAATAAACCTTGTTGAGGATCGTCAACTCTGGCGATATTATGAGCCCCATGGCAATCAAAGCATACCGGTTTATTACTGGCTTGATCCGGGCTCTGCTTTTGAAAAAGAGTGATGGTTGTGCCATGGAAGTCTGAAACGTAGGTAGACAAGACATTCGTCGAAAGCCCGTATTTCGCCATCTTCACCGAATCGGTGTGGCATCCCGCACATAGCTGCGGTGATTTCAGTCTGAATTGGGCGGTGGTTGGGTCAGGAATATTGTGCACCCCGTGACATTCCGTACAGGTAGGAACGTCCAGATTCCCCGTACTTAATAACAGTGAACCATGCGCACTGTGGCTATATTCATTGAAAATCTGGCTATGGCATCTTTCACAGGTTACCGGGATTTTGATACGTTCCTCCGGTTTGATTTTCTTTGTATTTGGATCGGTTAGGGCTGGTTGCTCATGGGGGTTGTGACAGTCAGAGCATACGGCCGCATTTTTATTCCCACCAGAAATCGCCCGTTGGTGGACGCTATCTGCAGCTTGTTTATATTTATCAGCGTGACATTGCTGGCAGACTGGATAGAACTGCAGAGCTACATCTCGTAGATCCTTCGGAGTAAATTCGGGATGTGGATAGCCCTGGATGTTCGTGTGACAAGCAGTACAAATTACATTATTGGCGCTGTGGATGGAAGAGGTAAAATGGTCGGCGTCGATGCTGATACTCAGCAATTCCCCACTGGGCAGAGTCATCGTTTTCCCCGGCGTTCCATGACAACCCAAGCAATCGGAATTATTTGATTGGGGAAGAGTAGATGGAAAAGACGAGTTTGCTCTAGCGTTTCGACTACTACTCAATAGAATTGCCAGGGTTAAGATAGTCCCAAGGAAAAGGGAGAACAAGGGCAACTTCAAAGATTTAATTTTGGATTTGATTCCCGTCATCAGTCTATTCTCCAGGGTCGGGGAAAGGAATTAAGGCTGTAAGGATCGAGTAAACCAGGAAATAAACGCAAATACTATCGTAAATTGGTAAGCAGAGCAATTATCTGATTTAATTATACCTTACGTACGGTATCCGACCAGGTGTGTAATCTTGAATGACGGCTTAGAATCTACCAATATCGAGGATTACTGTAAATAGGGTCACGCTCTCATTGTTTAGCGCTTCAGCAGTGAAGAGATCCAAAACGCGTCCACCGGCCAGGTCCACACGAGCCTTCAATGAAGTGAAATGCTCGTTCATGGGAATAACGTCTCCCGGCTTAATGAAAGCCTTGGCGAGCAGATGTTCTGCAGCCCGGCTTTGATGGATTGGCATGAGGAATGCAGGGTATTTACACCATGCGCCACAGCGAAAAAACCCCTCGCGATAATAATACTGAGCAGTTAATTGGGTTTGTAGGAATTGTAGGTAAAGAAAAGTTCACCATAGTGACAAAAGGAAACCACTTTTCGATACACTATCCAATTAGTTTATCCCGAACTGCTGCGACCGCAGCATCCGTTCGAGACTGAACCCCGAGTTTATTGAATACAACAGTCAAGTATTTTTCTACAGTTTTCTGGCTAATTCCCAGTTGATACGCGATCATCAGGTTAGATTTTCCATCGACAACCATAGCGAGTACTTCCCGCTCTCGACCGGTGAGGCGATCCATTGCTTTCGGAATTCTGACTGCCCGTTGTTCCATCTTCTCTTTGATCCCCGCACTTAACCAGCCAGTCACACCGGCACCGATCTTCGCAACAGCTTCTTCGATCTGATCTGCGGCTTCACTCTTGGAAAGGTATCCACTAACTCCCAGTTCAAGCATTGATTCCACTAACTGGCAATCGTCGTAAGCACTCAGAACCAGGATTTTGGGGGGATTAGCGAATTCTTTAAGGTGACGAGCTACCTCGACCCCATCCAGTTGACGCAATTCCATGTCCAATACCAATACATCAGGAAGCACTTCCTCAACTAGCCGGAGCACCTCATATCCGTCGGCTGCCTCGCCGACCACAGTGATTCCGCTTTTTCCCTCCAGCATATTCTTGATCCCCAAACGGATTACAGGATAATCTTCTGCTAAGACAACCCGAACTTGCCTCGGGGTCGACTCCGGATTATCCTGGATACCACCTTTTTGTATACTTGCAGAACTAACTTCGTGTATTTGTCGGTCCATGGATTTATTCATTCTTGAAAAGAAGCGAAATCTTGCTACCGAGACTGAACGAAGGATTCGATCAGTTATCGGATAGGCTCTGTATTGATGCTAACCAGCAGCGGAAATATTCATTAAGTATACCTGGATTATCAAATAAATGATATTCATACAGGGGAGCTCATATATAAAAACCCCACCCTTTTTCAGATAGGGTGGGGTTAGTGGATAAGTAATAGTTAGGTTGGCTATCGATGCCAATCGGGTTATATAAACCTCCTTATGGGTGATCAATGAGCGGCAACCATAGGCGGGGGGGAAGCGTGACGCCCACGGTAGGGTTAGGTCCGGGCGTACCGGTTACATCGACAGTTGGGGTTGGGCTCGAAGTGCTGGTAATACCGGTCGTTGGAGAAGGTGTCAGCGTGCTTGTTGCCCCAACGGTAGGTGTCGTTTTCAGATAAGTTGTGTCTGATTTTGGAATAATAATGGGTGAGTTTTTGGTTGGGTCCCAAAAAACGAAGATCGAGTAAACGTGGCCATCCTGAAAATTGTAGCTAATCGTTTTTGAAGTTGATCCAGGAATGAAGAGGGTGTGAATCCCGATCACACCAGAAAAATAACTAGGACTTGTCGATTTGTAGGCAATGGAACTGAACATGGGTGGTACCGCCGTATCGACCTGTACATTGACCGGATCGTTATGGGCAGAAAGATTAACCACCCGGGCGTTAAACATACCAGAGGCTGGCGCCGAGTTAGCATCTGTAATAACCAACCAGGTCATATCCGAAAGCAGGATTAAGGTATAGTTCGTTCCTGCTGTGAAACTGGTGGAGAACGGTGATCCGACTGCTGTTGTTGTACCGGTTTGGTCGAGGGAAATGGTGTGTGAACCAGCAATGGTAACGATATACCCAGAAACGTTTAGTGGTTTTACCGCCGCAAGCCCAGATTCGGAGGTGATCGCTCCGTCCAGGTAGACGTCCACGCTTGCAGATAGTGGAGCTGCAATCACCACCCGAAAACGTGTACTGGTCGAAACTTGTGGCGCAGCGCTGATTTGGGCGCTGCTGACCGAGAGGGGAGCTACAATCCCTATGAATAGGAAGATGATCATCGATAACGTAAGCAAACGTTTATTCATTCGAATACCTCCTTGGTTAATAGACAAGTAAATTGAATTTCCCTTATTGTCCTAAGAGATCATACAGTTTGGGATACATAATAGAAGTTGACAGATCAGTAATCAAGTTGAAAGGCAATAATTGACCCCCTCTGGTAATTGCTATAATTAATAGATTTTCAACGATTATTATATAAC
Organism: Anaerolineaceae bacterium; assembly: GCA_028714615.1. The sequence goes on from JAQTMA010000207.1 coordinate 3,911, forward strand.
AAAAAAGCTCAAAATTATCAAGATATTAATATTGATATGACTGAGTCGATAACTGGTTGATGATTGAAACTTTCAAGATTCAATCAGTGAGATTAGCGACGACCGAAGAGGATTTGCCACTAATAAGTATTAGTTCCTTCCCAAATTGGTTATTGAAATTGTAAACAATTGGTAATATAATTGTTGTGGGTGGGAAGGCATTGAGGATCTTCTTCTCTCGCTTTCCAAAAATCAATTCAATAGAATATTCAGGCGGCATTGATCTGGGAGCATAAGTTGGTCGCTAAGCTCATCGGGGGGTGAGCAGTGTTTCCAGGGAGCCAGTAGCGAAACCGGCCTACCTTTTGGCGCCGGTTTTTTGTATTCTCCGGGATCTGGTTTTGGCGTCATGTAGGAGGGATATGACCGAATCTCTTAACTTCCCGATCCTGCCGCAACCTTCCATTGGAACACCAATGGGCATGAGTGGAGCGACGAATCGCGGGGCTGATCTTGACCTCATTTATGGCATGGAGACGCGGCAACGCGCCTTGGTCGTCGACGATGACCCTGACACCGTAGTTCTTCTCAAAGAAATCTTGAGAGGAGCTGGCTTCGATGTTACCGGTGCGTTCGACTGTCATGAAGCCCTAAAAAAAGTCACTGATTTCCCTCCAAACGTTATTCTGCTTGATTTGATGATGCCAGAAATTGATGGCTGGCAGACGTTTGAGTATTTACGGGAAGTAACCAATGCACCGGTTATTATGGTATCCGCCATGACGGGGAAGGAGATGGTAGTAAGGGGGTTACAGAGTGGAGCAGATGATTATGTTACAAAACCGTTCTTTAATGCAGAGGTGATTGCGCGGGTGAATACAGTTCTTCGACGAGCACGGACTGTGGATTCACCCAGGCGATATGTGTTCCCTTCCAGAAGCCTGGTAATCGATCTGGAAACTCAGGAAGTCAATTTAGCCGGGAAAATGGTCCACCTGACCGCTCGTGAATATGGCGTATTGGTTGTGCTCGCTCGCCATGCTCCTCGCTCTGTCCCGACCGAAACGATCGTAAATGAAATTTGGGGTGAAGACACTCAGGCCGCTCGACACCGCATTAAATATCTTATCTACCTGTTGCGTCGTAAGCTGGAAACTGACCCGGACAAGCCAACTCTTATCCAAACCGGGGAACTTTCCAGTTATCGCTTATCAACGAAGTAACTCAAGGCAACATCGCGAAGAACATGGAGGAGATTGAAATGAAAAGATTATTTGCTCGGATATTAAAATTTATTGTCCCATTCACCTATATAGCTGCGGTGGCTATGTTGGTGACCGGATTAACTCTCCCACTGGTGAGCGGACCTGTTCTGGCAAACAATGTGGAGGATAGAAGTTCTCTAAATGCTGCAGGCTCTGGTGGCGTCAGCCCGTCTGACGTGTGGGCTTCGGTGAAGAATGACGGCGCTCCCATGCAGGAGACCTCAAAATGGTTCCTATGGTTCAGCGCCAGCGGCTCACCAGCGGATGGTACGATTGTTCAGAACGGAGTAATTCCAGCCCTTGGTTCGGGCGAAACCTTTACCGCGCATGCATCTGTCAATCAAACCGGCAATTATCAATTCCAATTCAAAAGGCTGGGTGGCGGGCAAACCGGAGATGACGTTTATGGTGGTGTAAACTCGATCAATTGCGATAAGCCAACATCGACTCCGACTGCGACAAAGACGAGTTCACCAACCCATACCCCTTCTCAACCACCGACAAGTACGCATACCCCGACCCCAACCTTTACGCATACGTCTACTTCAACCGCTACGGAGACCCCGACCCTTACATCAACTCCGACGAATACACCCACACTAACAACAACGCCAACAGAAACCCCAACGCACACTTCTACTCCAACGGAAACCGCTACGTATACATTAACCCCAACAATGACATCGACCCCCAATGTACCTGGTGATTCTCCTACCCCGACGAATACACCGACAGATGGTCCGACGCTGACAAATACCCCCACATCAACAGCAACAAATACAGAAGTTCCACCAACCTCAACGCCTACGAATACTGATACACCGGTACCTCCGACCAACACACCTACGAATACCCCTGTGCCGCCAACCAGTACGCCCACTTTAACCCAGACGGCTACCTCTTTTGACCCGGATACGCCTACACCTACCAATACGGCAACGGGAAAAGAAGAGAATACAGCTACTCCAGTACCGCCAGCGGTTAAAACTGCATTACCTGTCCCACCGGTAAGCCAAACAAAAGTACTCTTCCCGGTTACCGGGGCGGACGATTACACCGTGGCCAACCGGTTGAATCTAAGTAGCTCCCTGTTTATCAACCTGGGGATTGCCTTATTCGGAATGAGTTTGTTGCTGCACGGATTATATCTCAAGCTATCCCGCGGATAAGCAGGGGGTAAATAGCGTGTGGTTCAAGTTTTTTGCGGAGCCCCGAATGCCAGGCTTTTCGGGGCTCCGCCTGAAAGTACCGGATGTAGCGGGTTTCTTGGTTGCAATTGGGTTTATTCTGATGGCGTTTGGAGCTACCAGCGCCTTCTGGATAGACCGTATCCAACCAAATTCTAAATCCTTGCCATTAAACGCCAACAACAATCCATTGGAGGGAAGAACGAACGCCTCGACGCCTACGGCTGAGGTTTACCTAGCGCTTGCCCTGCCAGAGAATGTAGCTACACAAATCCCGCCTGGTCTTCTAGCAAGTCAGGGGATGGCTCAAGAACAGACACAACCGGCAACCATCTATAAGCCGGAGTGGATCCGCATTCCGATCATCAAGCTTGACGCGCCGGTCGTTTCAGTTTTAGCCTCATCAAAGACGATAAATGGGGATCAATACCTGATGTGGAAAGCTCCAGATAAATATGCAGCCGGCTGGCATAACTCTTCAGCAACCTTAGGTGTGCCAGGAAATACCGTCCTGAATGGGCATAATAATATCTACGGAGAAGTATTCCGGCGGCTTGCTGATTTGAAGATCGGGGACAGAATCCAGGTCGGCTCAGGGTCGATGGTTTTCGTCTACAAGGTTTCAAATAAGATGACGCTAGAGGAAAACAAACAGAGTCTGGGTGACCGCCTGGAGCATGCTCGTTGGTTACAACCCACCGATGATGAGCGACTAACCCTGGTAACTTGTTGGCCGTATTGGTCAAACCAGTACCGGCTCGTGCTGGTTGCGCGCCGCGTCGATCAATATGTTGAAAGTGACCAGTAAGGCTGAAGAGTAAACCCT
>JAQTMA010000208.1 GCA_028714615.1 Anaerolineaceae bacterium
AGGTCGTGGATTCCATCTCTTCCAGGATACTGTAGAGCAGCTCGAGCAAGATGGTTTTTACCGATTCTTTGTCGTGCGCTGTACAGGGAAGCAACTTCACGTTGGGATCCAGGCGGAGCGCGTTGCGCACGTCCTCCACTTCCCAGGCATCGTCCAGATCCTGCTTGTTGGCAGCCACCACGTAGGGAGTCGGGGCATAAGCCCGGAAGGTCTCCAAGATGCTGCGCGCCTCGCGGAAGGTCTCCGGCCGCGTGCTGTCGATCATCACGATAAAACCCAGCATCCCCTCAGAGAGGATCTCCCACATGAAGTCAAAACGCTTCTGGCCAGGGGTACCGAATAAATAAAGCACCAGGTCTTCGTCGACCGTGATGCGTCCAAAATCCATAGCGACCGTGGTGGTTTCTTTGATTTTCTCGACTTCAGAGGAAATCTTCCTTTCAGTCGAGACGACGTCAATTTCGCTGACCGAGCGGATAAACTCCGTTTTGCCGGCACTGAAAGGACCTGTGACCACCATTTTGACCGTCTGCATAGCGAAACGTCCTCGGAAGCGAGTTTATAGCGAACGAATTCGGCTGATAAGCTTGTTGACCAACCCTTTTTGTGCTTCCTTGCTGACGGTTGGGAGTGACCGGCTAGGGAGCACTGCGGCTCCTTCCGGGCGGATGATCTCGGTCAGTCCGGCCTGCAACAGGCTGTAAATGATCCGGCGGATCTCCATATCGTTCATTTTGGTTGCCCGGGCGATTTGCCGAATGGTGTTTTTGGGGTTGACAAAAGATACTACCCGCCATTCTTCGACGCTCAGGCTCACGTTGCGGATATTGGCTCCAGGCCGGTCGGCAAACTTGAGGGCCATCTCCAGGCTGGGAATCTCTGCCTGGAGCTGCTCCCACTCGCGCATCTGGCGAGAGCCTTCGATGATCAGGTTCTCAAGGTTGAGGCGCACCCCAATTTTATCATCCGGAATCCCCAGGCTGCTGTCAAAACAAAATGCCCCTTCCACCCAGTTGAACAAGCGGCGTACCACGCTGACAGCGTACTGCTGCAGGCTGCCGAGCACGTCCTGTTGGGTGATGTATCCGGCATTGACCAGCAGCAAGCCGAGCTCCTTATCGCTCATATGGCTGGCGCGTTCTTTGAGGATGCGATACTGTCCGGCGCTGATCTTCCGATTGTTGTGCAACACGGAAGGCAAACTGTTATCCTCACGCTCAAGCATGGCAAAGGCCAGCTTACCCTCGCGGAAAGTAACCCGGGCAGTATCACGCGGGTTTTCGATGACCAGGGTCCCGGTTTTATGAGCCAGGTTGACCAGATTTAATATTTGGGTTACAGGGAAATCGCGCAGATTACCTTTTAGCGCCATAGAAGGCCCTCGAAGAACGCTATCCCAACCGAAAAGATGGGATCTGTGGGAAAATTATACTTTCAAGAACAACTCGAGTCAATCAGCATTCGATTAGTGGTGACGCCTGCTTGCAATCTTGTTAACTCCAAACCGGCTTTCTACGGAAGATCGCCTGGTAGGGTGCCGTTGGTAAAAACACGCTTTATCCTTATAATTACTGCTATTGCAAGATGTACGCCAACCCAGGCATCTTTCGGGAACCTACGGCAAATGATTTGCCGTCAAGCGAAAAGGTATGTTGATGACCGTCAATATTAATTCCGATCTTCTCCGCAAAGTAGTTAAAGGGCTCGAAGGGGATAAGATTACTCGCGCTGACCGCAGTTTCCTGATCCGTTTACTGCGCGAACTATTGGAGGCTACTGAAAAAACTCCCCAGATCGAAGGGGAGCCACAATCTTTCATCAAGGTAATCATCCAAAACCCGGCGAACCAGCGCTTGCAGCAAATCCTGGACGAGCAAGTTGCCGAGCAAGAACGCCAGCGGCGAAGCGAGCTAACCGAAATCACCAGCGCCAGTTTAAGCGCAAGCCTGCGTACCGTCCTGGATGCTTCCTTCGAACAAGTGGATGGCTTGTATGATGCCTACATTTTCCTCTATGAATCCGGCCGCCTGGCTTATGGAGCCGGTCGGGCGGCCACTTCGCGGGATGATCTTCCCTGGCGTTCCCCGCGTCCACGGGGGTTGACATATACAGTCGCTCGCCTCGGTCAAACGATGGTCATCCCAGATATGAGCACCCACCCGCTCTTCGCCGATTTGAACTGGACGGGCTCGATCATCGGGTTGCCGCTCAAGATCGGCCCGCGCGTCGTGGGCGTGCTGACCATCTCACGCCGCCCCATGCACGAGTTTACCGAAACCGAGCTGCACATCCTCCAGTCGATAGCCGATCAATGCGCCGTGGTCATTGAGAACGCGCGCATCGGCAACCTGGCGAAGGAACAAGTCCGCATCGACGCCGCAACGGGTTTGCATAACCGTCGCGCCCTGGAGGAACTCTTGGAGAAGGAAGTGATCAATGCTGCTGATGGGCAGGTGCCATTTGCCTTGTTCATGCTCGACCTGGATGGTTATGAAGAAATCAACAGGCGCTACGGCCATTCTGCAGGTGATTTTTTGCTGGCTGAAACGGCCACTGCCATCAGCAAAGATCTGCGAAAAACCGACTTCTTAGCACGCTACGGCGCTTCGCGTTACAGCCTGGTTTTGAGCCAAACCGACCGCAGCACCGCCTTGAGCATCTCCGAGCGTATCCAGGATATCACCTCCCGCCGGCGTTTCAACCTGCCCGAAAAAGGCGCACGGAAAGTCAGTGTTTCGATTGGCATCGCTGTGTTTCCGGAAGACGGTCCAACCTCCCATAAGATGATAGAATCGGCCAGCAACGCCCTGTTGCAAGCCAGTAATGAACCCGGTTCGGTTCAGTTCGCCAGCCAGCCGGCGGAAAGCAGTCCTCCCCCCCTGGCCCCATAACCTTGAACCGCCCTGGAGTCCCATCAATGCCACGCAAAGTCAAACTGATCTTTAATCCCATTGCCAATCTCGGCCGGGCCTGGCCGGTTGCCGCCGCGCTGCGCCCGATCGTGTACGAGCTGGGCGGCGCGGATTGGACAGGCACGGTCTACCCTACGCACGCTACCGAGCTGGCCCGACAGGCAGGCGAAGACGGATATGACCTGGTCGTCGCGATGGGCGGGGATGGCACGGTCCATGAGGTCGTCAATGGCTTGATGCAGCTACCCCCTGAGCGGCGCCCGTCCCTGGGGGTTGTGCCGGTCGGGTCGGGGAATGACTTTGCCTTTGCGCTCGGCATCTCTTCCAAACCCGAGCAAGCCTTACGCCAGGTGCTCACCGGAGATCTTCACCCAATCGATATCGGCCGGGTGTGCGACAATTTCGGTCGCAACGAGTATTGGACGAATACCATTGGGATCGGTTTTGACACCATCGTGACCATCTATTCGCGCAAAGTACCCCTCTTTCAAGGCTTCGCCGTCTATTTTCTGGCCGTCCTGCAGACCATCTTGTTCAACCACGAGCCCTTCCGTCTGGAATTAAAGGTGGATGGGCAACGATCCTCGCGCGAGGTGATCATGTTGGTGCTGTGCAATGGCAAGCGCGAGGGTGGGGGTTTTCTGATCGATCCGCAGGCAAGCGTGCAGGATGGCTCCTTCAGCTACCTGGCGATCGACACGGTCTCACGCCTGCGTATGTTGGCAACCATCCCGTATTTTCTCAATGGCACGCATCACAAGCTCGCTTACGTGCATGCGGCGCCTTTCCGCCAACTGGAGCTTAGCTCTACCCGCTCGCTGTATATTCACACCGACGGCGAGGTCTTCGCCGGTTTTGGCTCGCGGGTAAACCACCTCACGGTCGAAACGCTGCCTGGAGCCATTAACGCGGTCTTTTAGCATCCTTTTCCACTCAATCTTGTCCCTGGATTCCCGGCATGCCTGATTTATCCCACACTCTACAGGATCGCGACCTGGGTTTCCTGCGCATTGTCGCTGCCCGCTGGGGAATCGATCTTACGGCGCCAGACGCGCGCACTGCCCTGGAACAACTGGTTGCCGGCCTATCGGAGGAAGAACGGGGTGCAGAAATGCTGGAAGCCTTGCCCGCTGGCGCGCGGTTGGCTTTGGAAGCGCTGCAGCGAGAGGGAGGGCGCCTGCCGTGGCTTGAATTCACGCGCACCTATGGAGCGGTCCGCGAGATGGGACCTGCCCGGCGCGATCGCGAACGCCCCGACCTGCACCCTGTGTCGGTGACAGAGAGCTTATGGTACCGCGTATTACTTGCCCGCGGTTTTTTCGACACCCCCAAAGGACCGCTTGAATTCGCTTATATTCCCGATGAGCTGATCGCATTGTTGCCTTCCCCCGCTCCAGCCGAGGCGCAGCCGCCGGGTTGCCCGGCGGCTGTGGATCGCTATGCGCAGGTCTTCGCAGCAGACGACAGCTTGCTAGACCAGGCCTGCACGCTGTTAGCGGCTCTGCGCTTGAATATCCAACCCCCTCCCGGTCCGGCGCCTGCTGATGCATTGCGAGCCCTGCTGGTCGCGGCCGGGCTAATCGATGCGAATGGCGCCCCGGCCATCGAAGCTTCGCGCCTGTTCCTGGAGGCCGCCCGGGCGGATGCACTCGTGCTGTTATTTCAGGCCTGGCAGTCTAGCCCGCATGTCAACGAGCTGCGCCTGCTTCCTGGCCTATCGTGCGAGGGCGAATGGCGCAATGACCCCGTCGCCGCCCGGCATGCGATCCTGGGGTGGGTGCAGCAGCTTCCTGCCCGAACCTGGTGGGACCTGGATGCCATGATCGCCGGGATACGCGAGCGCCAGCCGGATTTTCAACGCACAGCCGGCGAATACGACTCCTGGTTCATCCGCCAGGAGAGTACCGGGCAATACCTGCGCGGCTTCGCGCATTGGAACGCGGTCGAAGGCGAGTTGGTGCGCTACCTGGTGACCGGGCCGCTGCACTGGCTTGGTGCAGTGGACCTGGGAGCTCCTGATGACCAGACGCGTCCGGCTGCTTTTCGACTCTCCGCCTGGGCCGCCGATCTGTTTACCGGCGCCGCTCCCCGCGGTCTGGCGGGTGAGGAGGGGTTGCTGCAAGTGCTCGCGGATGGACGCATCCGCATTCCGCGCCTGGCTCCCCGCGCCGTACGCTACCAGGTGGCGCGCTTCTGCGCCTGGGAAGACGGTACACCGGGAGAATATCGTTACCGCATCACTCCTGCCTCACTCGAACGCGCCCGTAAGCAAGGTCTGCGCGTTAGCCACCTGTTGAGTTTGTTGCGGCGGACTGCCAGCGCACCTCCTACCCCCAACCTGGTGCGCGCGCTGGAGCACTGGGACGATAACGGTACCCAGGCTGATTTCGAGCAGGTGATAGTGCTACGCGTCAAATCACCCGAGATCTTAGCAGCTCTCCGAAAATCCCGGGCAGCCCGTTTTCTGGGTGATCCTTTGGGTCCGGCAGCGGTGATCGTCAAGGCCGGCGCCCGCGAGAAAGTGCTCCAGGCATTGGTCGAGCTCGGTTACCTGGCGGAAGCCGGGTTCAATCACGAGAAGATCGTATAATCTACCTGTCAACATCTATAGAGAGAGGAGTCATATGTCGACCAAGCTAGTATGGATCCAGAAGGAGATCGAGAACCTCAAACAGTCCGGCTTGTATAACCGCATCCGCACCCTGAGCTCACCTCAAGGCGCCTGGCTGGTGGTGGATGGCAAGCGCGTTTTGAATTTCTGTTCGAACAACTACCTCGGGCTGGCCAACGATCCCCGCCTGGTGAAAGCGTCTCAAGAGGCAACGGGGAAGTACGGCGTCGGACCGGGAGCAGTGCGCTCCATCGCCGGAACGATGGAATTGCACCTGGAGCTCGAACGGCGCCTGGCTGCTTTCAAAGGGGTAGAAGCCGCGATCACCTTCCAATCCGGCTTTACCGCCAACCTGGCTACCATCCCTGCCCTGGTGGGCAAGGAGGACGTCATCTTCTCGGATGAGCTCAACCATGCCAGTATCATCGATGCCAGCCGGCTGTCTGGAGCGCGCATTGTCCGCTATGCGCATGCCAACCCCGCCGACCTGGACCAGCAGATCCACTCTGCAGCCGGCAGCTACCAGCGGGCGCTCATCGTTACCGATGGAGTTTTCAGCATGGATGGGGATATTGCCCCACTGGACAAGATTTGCGAAGTCTCAACAATCCACGACATGCTTTTAATGGTGGATGACGCCCACGGAGAAGGCGTGATGGGCAAAGGAGGTCGCGGCATCGTCGATCATTTCCACCTGCACGGCAAGGTGGATGTGGAGATCGGCACACTCTCGAAGGCTTTCGGCGTGGTCGGCGGGGTGGTTGCCGGGAATGCTGTCGTGGTCGAATGGCTGCGCCAACGTGGGCGCCCGTTTTTATTCTCTTCGGCAGTCACGATCCCGGATGTGGCCGCAAGCCTGGCTGCGCTGGATATCCTGGAAGAGTCGACCGAGCTGGTCGACCGGCTGTGGGAGAACGCACACTATTTCAAAGCCGAGATGAAGCAGATGGGATTCAACACCGGGTCGAGCGTCACGCCGATTACGCCGGTTATGCTGGGTGAAGCCCCCCTGGCCCAACAATTCAGCCGCGAGCTGTTTACGGAAGGCGTTTTCGCCATGCCCATCGGCTATCCCACCGTCCCACAAGGGAAAGCGCGCATCCGCGTGATGATTTCTGCCGCCCATTCCCGCGAAGATTTGGATCAAGGGTTGGAAGCTTTTGCGCGGGTCGGGAAACGCCTTTCCGTGGCTGGCTAAGCCCGGTTGGGAGTCTGGAAGACAGTGAACCCTCACCCTCCGCTGCCCTACGGCACGCCGTTCTTGATGAAGACAACTGTGGAATCCACCACAACCCTCACCCCAACCCTCTCCCTTGGAGAAAAGCGAATCCATCCAGCATCTTGACTTGGAGTCCCACAACCCTCACCCCAACCCTCTCCCTGACAAGCACAGGGAGAGGGAGCAAAAGCACAGCAGACTCCCTCTCCCTGTGCTTGTCAGGGAGAGGGTTGGGGTGAGGGTTGTGGTGGATTCCACAGTTGTCTTCGTCAGGAGAGGGTTGGGGTGAGGGTTGTGGTGGATTCCACAGTTGTCTTCGTCAGGGAGAGGGTTGGGGTGAGGGTTGTGGTGGATTCCACAGTTGTCTTCGTCAGGGAGGGTGAGGGTTCAAGGAGGTAAATCCACCATGCCACCTACCTA
>JAQTMA010000209.1 GCA_028714615.1 Anaerolineaceae bacterium
TGCCTGGGCTACAAGAACACTGGTCCGTCAGCCATTCCGTAGCCAATCATTGGGGGGTACGGTTCTAGGCTTCCTTGGCCTGCCGGGGAACTGGGAGACAAGACCGAAGGAGGTCTATTCATACTGGAGGACCAGATCGGTCCGCAAGGTGGGAGGAGGGTAGTAACAAGTTTGTGGCGACTCTGCGTAGCGCCCCTTGTGGGTGTCGTTCATTCCTCCGCACTGGTAGTGAAGACAAGCGACCAGACGATCGGACCGCAGGGGAATCCGAAGATCGGGACTCATGGTCTACAGGAACTCCGTACTTGTTGAGCAGCGATAATCATGCATGGGTAGTGCGCGGGATATGGCGGAAGAATAGCCAACCAGAAGCCGGCTATTCCAGGCGCCCACACCGAGGGTGGCTGAGGCGTCTAGTGCAGCGAATCTTGTGGTAAGATGACATTATGTATCTGCGAGGGAGTAAATGGTCGATGACCCGCAAACGCAGGCGCATCAATCCTCTGCGCCTGGCGATTCTGATCATCCTGGTCGCAGCAGCCATCTACATTGACCGGGTGGTCGTCCCGGTCACACCGCCCCTCTTTATCCCCACCCCGACTGCGACGCGAGCCCCGGCCGCCTATGTGGCCGACGCCGAAGAGTTCCTCAAGAAGGGTAAGGTCAATCAGGCCATTGAATCCTATAAACAGGCCGTCCACAGCAACCCTGAGGATGTTTCTGTATATCTGGCGCTTGCCCGCTTACAGATCTATACCCGCGATTATAAGAATGCCCTGGAAAATGCCGAAAATGCCCTGGTAATCTCTCCCAACAATTCTATGGCCGAAGCCACCCGAGGCTGGGCTTTGTTCTTCAATGACGATAATGTCAAGGCGGAAGTAGCCCTGCGTTCGGCGATCGAGCTGGATCCGAACAATGCCCTGGCGCACGCTTTCCTTGCGGAAGTGATCGGGTTCCAGGTGGCCAATGGGGATACCCGTGTGGGGGGGATGGATGAGGCTATCAGCGAATCGCGCCTGGCGCTCGACCTGGACAGCACCTCCATGGAAACTCACCGCGCCCGCGGATACGTATACGAGTGGACCCAAAATTACGATGAGGCCATTCGTGAATTCGAGCAGGCCATTGCAATTAATAAGAATATTGCCGACCTGCATATGGAGTTGGGGATCAACTACTTCAATAAAGGCTCCAAAGATGGCAATCCCGATCTGGTGATCAAGGCTACCGATGAATTCAATAAAGCCATCCCTCTCATTCCCACGGATCCACTGCCTTATATTTACCTGGCGCGTACGTATGCCAACCTGGGTGAGTATGCCAAGGCCTGGCAGTTTGCCGCGGATGCCGTGAAAAACGATCCTACCAACCCGTACCTGCATGGGTACCTGGGGGTGTATTACCGCAAAGACAACCAATTGGATAAAGCCATCCCCGAACTCAGGCTGGCGATCCGGGGTGGGGCGACCGCAGATGGTACTGAAGTAAAAGGGCTACCCCTTTCAAACGACGTCCGAGTGCTCACGTACTATTGGGGATATGGCCTGGCGCTTTCCAAACAAGGTGAGTGCGGCGAGGCGATCGGCATCGCAACGCTGATGCGCCAGGCCATGCCGGATGACCCCACCAACCTGGATAACACCCAAATCATGCTGGATACCTGCCAGCCAGGCTCGGAAGGTACGCTCGCCCCCACGACGGGAAGCCCTGCCTCGACAAAAACGCCCACTCCAAAATGAACCTGACCGATAAACGACCGACCTTCCGGCGGGTAAAATCGCGCTCCAACCCATACCGCATCTTGCTCTGGGTAGGATTGATCCTGGTAGCCTATATGGTCTACCGCGGCGTTGACCAGGGCGCGATCAAGCGACCTTTCGATCCGACCTCCACACCCACCCGCACGATTCTCTCGTTTGAACAAGAAGGCGATACTTTTTTTCAAATCGGCAACCTGGAAGCGGCTATCCAGGCGTATAAAGACGCGACGCAAAACAACCCGGACAGCGCCGAGCTGTGGATCAAGCTGGCGCGCATCCAGACCTACTCCTCCATTTCGTTAACCACAGACGACGAAATCTTAAAACGGCGGCAAGAAGCATTGGCCTCCATCGATAAGGCCATCCAGCTCGCTCCGGAGCGCAGCGATGCTTATGCCGTACGCGCTTTTGTTCTGGATTGGTTAGCATCCAGCTCGCTGGTGATGGCTAATGAAGAGCAGAGCAAGCAGTATTTAAACGATGGCGAAGCCGCGGCTACGCGCGCTTTGCAACTCGACGAGCAAAATGTCCAGGCTATGGCTTACAAGGCAGAGATCCTGGTGGACCAGCAGAAGTGGCTGCAGGCGCAGCAAACCATCGACCAGGCCTTACCGCGGGGCGCAGATGATATGGACGTGCATCGCATCAACGCCTACGTGCTCTCATCCGTCCAGGAGTATCTGCCCTCCATCGAAGAATACAAACGGGCTTCCGAGCTGGCTCCGAAACTGACCTTCCTGTACATCGAAATCGGCAAGATTTACCGGTACCTAGCTACTTCCGGAGATGCGGCACAATCGAAACAGCGCTTTAATGAAGCCTTTGATTATTTCACAAAGGCAGTCGATATCAACAACCAGTTGGGCTTGCGCGACCCGATCCCATACCTGGCTATCGCGAAAACGTACATGCAACGAGGAGATGGGGGAGATTTTTTGGTTGCGGTCCGGAATGTCAAGAAAGCATTGCAGTTGAATCCCGGCTCATCCGATGTTTACGCCCAGTTGGGGCTCACTTACCACCGCGCGCGTAACTATGAGGGCGCCATCGATGCCTTCAAATGCGCTCTGGAGGGCTGTACTCCTCAAGAGAGCTGTAAGGTGCGTGGAGATTGCCAGGACGCGACCCGCCAGTTGACCATCGCAGGGCTGCCCCTGACAGGCAACACCCAGGTGTATTACTATACCTATGGATCGGTGCTGGCAGCTCTCTCCAAACCGACCAACAGCAATTGCGAGGCGGCTGCCCGCATCTTCGCAAAGCTCCGCCAGGCTTATGGATCTGATGCTTTTGTGATGAGCTTTGTCAATTCCGGCGAAGCGATCTGCGCGTACGTACCGGAACCGACCGGTACGCCGGTGAAATCGGCAACATCCGCGAAACCCATTCAGCAAAGGGTGACTTCCACACCGTAGAGACGCCCGGGGGCCTTCTACGAAATTGCGGATATCAGAATTTTATTAGAATTCTACGTTTTCTCTTGACTTCTATCCCAAAGGCAGTTATGATTACATTCGGTTAGCACTCATACCCCATGAGTGCTAAACCAGAACGAAAAATCCCGGTTAACAGACCTGCATAGGAGGTTCGTATGGCAATGTCTCTGAAACCCTTAGGAAACCGCGTGGTGGTTGAACCCTTGGAACAAGATGAGGTCACCCCAGGCGGTATTGTTCTCCCTGAAACTGCAAAAGAAAAACCCCAGAAAGGCAAAGTGATCGCCGTTGGCCCTGGCGACCGCGATGATGAAGGCAAGCGCATCCTGATGGATGTCGCCGTCGGTCAGACCGTATTGTTTGCAAAGTATGCTGGCACCGAGATCAAGCTGGATGGCAAGAAGCTGCTCATCCTGCGTGAGACCGACCTTCTAGCAATCGTCGATTAACGAAACTTATCCATCCGGAGGAAATTCTCATATGGCAGCAAAAGATCTTGTTTTCGGTGAAGAAGCACGCCGTAAACTTAAGGCAGGCATTGACGTTGTTGCGAACGCCGTAGCAACCACCCTGGGCCCCAAAGGCCGCAACGTAGCCCTGGACCGCAAGTTTGGCTCCCCGACTGTCACCCACGATGGCGTCACTGTGGCGAAAGAAGTTGAGCTACAGGACCCGTTCGAAAACATGGGCGCCCAACTACTCAAGGAAGCAGCGACCAAGACCAATGACATCGCCGGTGACGGCACCACCACCTCGACGGTACTGGCGCATGCTATCGTCAGCGAAGGCCTGAAGAACCTGGCCGCAGGCGCTAACCCCATGCTGCTCAAGCACGGGATCGAAACAGCCTCCAAAGCGGTCGCTAAGGCGATCAGCGATCAGGCCATCGAAGTCACCACCAAAGAAGAAATTGCGAATGTGGCGACCATCTCCGCTCAGGACCGGAACATCGGCAATTTGATTGCTGAGGTTATGGACAAAGTGGGCAAAGACGGCGTCATCACCGTTGAAGAATCCAAAGGCCTCGAGTTCGAGACCGAATACGTAGAAGGTATGCAGTTCGACCGTGGTTACATCTCGGCATATTTCATTACCGACCCCGAGCATATGGAAGCCAGCATTCCTGAGCCCTATATTCTCGTTCACGATAAGAAAATCTCTGCCGCCACCGATATCGTCCCGATTCTGGAGAAGCTCGTCCAGGTTGGCAAGCGTGATCTGGTGATCATTGCCGAAGATATCGACGGGGAAGCCCTGGCTACCCTGGTTTTGAATAAACTGCGCGGTATGTTGAATGTCGTCGCCGTAAAGGCGCCCGGCTTTGGTGACCGCCGCACGGCGATGCTGCAGGATATTGGAACCCTGACCGGCGCTACCGTCATTTCCGAGGTAACCGGCCGCAAGCTCGAAAGCACCACAATGGCTGACCTGGGCCATGCCGAGAAGGTCGTTGTGACCAAAGACGATACCACCATCGTTGGCGGCAAGGGCGAACCGGCTGAAATCAAAGGTCGCATCGATCAGATCCGGGTCGAGATCGACAAGACCACCAGTGATTACGACCGTGAGAAGCTACAGGAACGCCTGGCCAAGCTTTCCGGCGGAGTCGCCATCATCCGCGTAGGCGCTGCAACCGAGACCGAGCTGAAAGAAAAGAAGCATCGAGTTGAAGATGCGCTATCCGCTACTCGGGCTGCCGTCGAAGAAGGCATCGTTCCCGGCGGCGGCGTCGCGCTGATCAACGCGCAGGCTGCGTTAGCGAACCTCAAGATGGAAAACGACGACGAGCAGATCGGCATCAACATCGTCCGCAAGGCGCTGGAAGTTCCCATGAAGAAGATTTCTGAGAACGCCGGCATGGACGGTATGGTCGTGGTGCAGAATGTGCGCGAGCGCAATAAGAAGGAAAAATCCAGTCGTTTCGGCTACGATGTGATCAGCGAGCAGTACGTGGATATGGTCAAAGCCGGTGTTATCGATCCGGCCAAGGTCACCCGCGGTGCGTTGGAAAATGCCGCCTCAATCGCGGCTATGATCCTGACCACCGAAGCCCTGATTACCGACGTCCCCGAAAAGGAAAAGCCGGCTCCCATGCCGCAACCGGAATACTAAGTCGAGATAGTGCACGGAAATAACAATAGAGCCAGGTTGCCTGGCTCTATTCTTTTTTATCGGGTGGATGCATTCATTTCACGAATTCGGAAAGCTACAATCTGTTTGCGATGCGGGTATAATCACCCTGATGTTCCCCAAACCATCCACATTGCGTTTCATCCTATTCCTCACCGTCGGGTTCTCGGCGCTATTTTGGGCTGGCTGCTCGGGCGCTCCTCCAACAAGCAGCCCAACCGGTACCACTGCGCTCCCAACCGCGGTGCTGGTCAGCGCCACACCTCCACTGCCCACACCCACTCATGAGCCGGCGGCGGCCATAGTTGATGGGCAAGACATCAGCCTGGCAGATTATGCCGCCGAGCTCTCCCGTTACCAGGCTGCGCAAACAGCGCTCAAAGCTACCCCGCCTCCGGATGCGGGCAGGCAGGCTGTCTTGGATATGCTCGTGGACCGGATGCTGCTGGCGCAAGCTGCAACGGAGGCGGGCTTTCAGGTTGACGACGCGGCGATACAGGCGCGTGAAGGGCAGATGGCTACCCAATTGGGTGGAGAAAAAGCCCTCAGCGACTGGGAGGCGGCGCATGACTATACGGCCGATAGCTTCCGTGCGGCGCTGAAGCTTGAAGCAGCCGCAGCGTACGAACGCGATCAAATTGCCGCCCAGGTCCCTTCTGTGGCAGAACAGGTTCACGTCCGCCAGATCCTGGTGGCAGACGAAGCAGCGGTTCAAAAAGTTCAGGAGCGCTTGAGATCAGGCACGGAATTTGCAACGTTAGCCTCTACGTATGATCCGATCACAGGTGGCGATCTGGGGTGGTTCCCGAAAGGGTATTTACCGGATGCAAAGATCGAAGAGGCTGCTTTTGCACTCAAGCCGGGAGAGGTCAGCCCGGTCATCCAGAACGGAGCCGGGTTTCACCTCATCCAATTGATCGAGCTCGACCCGCAACGCCTGCTCAATTCCGACCAACGCCTGGCGCTTCAACAAAAAGCAATTGAGAACTGGTTGGTCGACCGGCGAGCCCAACATCGGATCGAGATCCTGATCCCATAATGGATCTATAAAGCCAACGTCATTGCTCGTGCAGGAGAAAATCGATGGACGTAACCATCCAAAAGCCAGTCCCTAGCTATACCACCCGCGCCAGAAATGACACGATATGGAACATCCTGACTTTCCTGGTGCTGTTGGGCACCATGTGCATGGTTGGCGCCTTTGCAGTCATTTATCTTTCGCCTAACTGGTTCTTCAACCCATTTCCCCCGGTAAAGCTACCGGAGGCGGCGGCGCTTCCCCCGGCTACCTCGACGTCTGCTTTCCCTTCCACCTGGACCCCAACGGTCACGCAAGAACCGGCGGCAACTAACACTCCCCAGCCAGAAACACCGACCGAGACGCCCTATATCGCTCCCACCCAACCTCCCTTGGAGGTAACCCCACTACCCCCCGCCGTAGAAGGGAATCCTACTCAACCGGGATCGGTTTATCCGTTCGAGCTGCGCGGTCAGTTGGCAAGCGTTATGAGCACGATCATCTATCCGGATAAAGGGTGCAATTGGTTAGGGGTGGGTGGCCAGGTATTCGACCTGCAAGGCGCACCCCTGGTCGGAGCCAGTGTATTGGTCGGTGGAAAGCTGGCCGGAAAACCGGTCAGTCTGCTAACCCTGACCGGAACTGCCCGGCAGTACGGCGAAGCCGGTTATGAAGTGCAATTGGGCAACCAACCGGTAGCCTCGGCCGGTACACTCTGGCTCCAACTGATCGATCAGGCGGGTCTACCGCTTTCCGGAAAGGTTGCTTTTGACACCGCCGAGGATTGCCAGAAAAACCTGGT
>JAQTMA010000210.1 GCA_028714615.1 Anaerolineaceae bacterium
TGTGAAGCAGGTCCAGGCAGTTCGTCATGGCCGTGACCAGATCGGGAAGGTGCTCCAACACATCGTTGGCGATGATAAGGTCGAAGGTCTCCTTTTCTATGTAGAAATCGCCAAACCGGGGTGAGTGAAATTCATGATCCCAGGCAATCGGCTTGCATATATCGTATCGCCAGTCTGGGTTAGTGGCTGGATTGGCATCTATATTAAAGAAAGCGTCCCTAAAATCTTTGCCGCTACCGAGATTTATTTGTTTTGGGATGTTCATATTTTGTAATTGCTTAGGGGTCGCCGTTATAAATCAATAGGAGAGTAGAGTAGGTTAAATATCATAGTTCCTAGGGCGCAACCTAAACTACCACCTATTAAATCATCCCAAGAGAAAATACCGAAATTTGATAAGACTACTGAGTATATAAAAATAAACAAAATACCGCTTATCAGGCCTCTTACTAATGCAGTTTTCATGTTAGTTCCTTATCGAGGTTTAATAGCTCAATCAAATGCCGAGCTTGGCTTTCCGCATCATCCACCGCATTATGGTAGGTTCCAACACGTTGCATCTTGATGTTTGGATAGAGGCTTCTCACAGTACGATAGCACCGGTCACCCCAAAATGCCCATGGCGTAGGAAGCTTGCAACGTTGATAGGCGGAAGCAAGGATCACGTTATCGGAGGCGGCACCATTACCCCACATTTGAATATCGTCACGGAATGCACGATCAGCCACCCAGCAAGAGAATTGGTCAAGCACAGGTTTAAGGTATTCCCCATTTCTGGAAAATGCCGACCTTGCTTCATCGCTTTGTTGCATCCACCACAGCACAGTAGAAGCATCAATTATACCGCCCGATTCAACCGAGGATGCTAGATCAACGACGCGGTAGAACCTTTCACCTACGGTTCGCGTTGAAATGTCAAATTCAACGGCACCTATTGCGATAATCGCCGCATTTGGGTTGGTTCCCATCGTTTCCAGATCAAGCATTATATTTTTCATGGTTGTAGCTCGTAATCATTATCTACGACTTTCCAATATCGAGGGCTGTTAGGGCTGGCTGCATCGTTGATGGCATCCGCTATGCGCTCGGCATGCTCTTTGGGCATCGCAAACAACACGAATCTTTCACCTGGGTAGTCGCCGCCAAAATTATCAGTTTCAACTATTCTTGCCATAGTACGGTTGCCCTATTTTCCTAAGAGTATTCCAAATATAAAAACTCATATTTATGTCCTGTTGCCACTGGCATTATGGCCAAACATAAAATCCGCCCATACCTTCGATCCGTCTTCGCTCTTTCGCATGGTCAGCGGTTTTGCCATACTTACTGGATGGCTTATGCCATCGCTATCACAAACCAAAACAGAGCATGGATTACCGTGCTCATCAGTTTCTGGCCAGTCGCGTAGCAGCGCCTTTAATTCAGCCACGGTCATGCCGTCAGGATAGTTTGCTGTTACTATATAGTTGGTAAAACTATAATATGCTTTCTGCATTCGTCGTCCCATTCAATTCAGGAGGTATTGTCAATCCAAGGGCCTTAGCCTCTTCAACCGTCACTAATATAGGATCAGGACCTTGTTTTAGGTATTGAATTTCAGCAAGCCTGTTAAGATAGAGCAGCGCCATTCTTGCATAGCTTTCTTGGAGCATCGCCACCATTTCATGAAGGTATCGCTCTTCCTCTGAATACTCAGACTCGTTTGGCTTAAACATTATCATACCTCATATGGAAGTGTGGACCGGACGCTACCCCGGCTGCTGGCCCCGATGATGCGCAGGTATGGAGTCGAACCAACCACACTGCCAGCCGCTCTTTTATCCGTTGAGCTATTCAATCGCATCATCGACTGCGTGTCTGCTTTCCACGCCGCCACACAATAAGAACCAGGCCGTTACGGGTTCAGCACCGCCGTCACGTTGAGCGACACCGCCTCACTGGCAGCCACTTCGACATCCAACAGGCCGGTGATGGTGGTCACGCCCTCGCCGAGGTCAGCGTCGACAGAGACCTGGACCTGGGTGCTGCCCAGCTTGATCGGGAGGGTAGGCGCCAGGATGGCGGTCAGGCCGTCGGCGGACGGGGTGATGGTTGCAATAGTGGGGTCGACGACTGAAAACGTGGGAAGGCCGTCGATCTTGGCCGGCTGGCCGGCGGCATCCAGGGCCTGGAATGAAATGGTCGCACTCTTGTTGTCGGGAAGCATGAAAGCCATGTGGGTATCTCCTGAAATGATTGCACCGCTATACTGGATATTCCAGCGAAGGCGCGGTTTTACCTTCGCTAAGGTTTCGTGAACGGAAAAAATCCGCCTGTCGAAATCAACATTGATGCTGAGCATGTCAGTACCTTATTTGAGTAAAGCGAAAGGGATTACATCACAGTTCTTCATCGCCGTCCAATAAATTTTTTATGAAAGAATCCACCTTTTCCTTGGTATCTATTGATACACAAATGAATCCAAGCGATCTAATAAAATGAGCCATTCTAATTTGACCCGGCCTGGGTTTTTCACCAGGCCGTTTCAGTTCCACGAAAGCAATCCTGGCTCCCGGCAGCAGCACCAACCGATCCGGAATGTGCCGATACCATTGCGACGGGAGCTTCCATGCAACGCCGTGATGGGTGTTGCATTGCGCGATAAGGTAATCCTCAATAGCTTTCTCTAACACTGGCTATTCTAGCGGTAGGGCTTCCTGCGCCAATTTACTACAGATATATGTGATAACCATCCCTATCAAAACCGGAAGACTTGGTAGCATAACTGCAAACAAACCCATGGCCAATAGGGCTCCCGTAAAGAAGCCATAGATAAAACTGGTGCCGCATAACTTACGGGGCCTAAAATCAAGTAGCGGTAAAGGCCTTCTCATTGGGGTTTTTCCGATCTGGTTCTTTCCGCAAGCATGGCATCAGCCATTACATAAGACAAATAGGCAATAAGCTCAGCTTTCTGGGATTGCGCTGCCGGATGCTGGCTTGAGCTATTGTGCGCAGCCAGCCACCCTTGCATGGCAGCCATTGCGAATTGGTCTCTTAAACTTATGGATTCATTCATCGTATCGCTCCGTTAGAATTACGATTCTCTTATGCTCTGGAATCATTGCGATGACCTCATCAATGGTAGGTGCTTTCTGTAATCCAGCTAACTCAGCGACGAGCCCCTCCCAATTTAAACCTAGTTCATGCGCCATAACAGGACGGCCTAATGCTTTTTCCAATGCTTCATGAAAAACTTCAAATGGGCAGCATAGATTAACCTGAACCAACTGAAACGCTGCAATGAAGGCAGGAGTTGCGGTCTCCCACCATCCTGTCTCCGCTAACGCGATGGCCTCTTTCCGTGTTAGCTGTTTCATTTTCTATACCTCTTGGCTTCAAACCCTGCCGCCGCCAGCGGCAGACCGGATGCCCATGGAATTGGAGCGGACATGCATTGCGCCAGTTCGTCTACGGTGTACTCGGGCGAGTCAGGGACTTCGGTTATCAGCTCGTCGTGTACCGATAGTACAAGTTTATATCCGGCTTCCTCTGCTTTCTTCATGCCACAAACGAGTATGTCCCGAGAAACAGCTTGGACACAGTTATGTACTATAACAGGGCCTGCCGCAGTTATGATAGTAAAAGAATGGCGGGGGCCGCAATTTAGCAGATCGTAAACGGATTCCTTTTTAGCTATATTTTTCCACGTCAAGGTCATTTGAGATGGCACATTTATTTCTTTCATTATGTTTAGCGATGATCCACTCAATTGATCTTCCTTTTTCAATATGGTAGCGCAATGAATTTGAGCTTCCCCAATTAGGCAAAAAAAGTCTCCTGAACTCTGATGTCGGTATGCTGACCCCATTATAGTCGATAAAAGTTGTTTTCCTTCGATTATTTGCATTGATCTTTCTTGGAACGAGTCTGATATTTCCAGGCTCATAATTTCCATCATTGTTGATTCTATCAATATCAAGAGATATATCATCCCATCCAAATAGAGTCTTTCCATAATCGAAAAACACTCGTCGGTTACTTCTCCATTCTTCATACATTGATATACCTCGCGCGCCATAATTCTTGTACTCAGCGCATGATGGGGAATAACAACGCCGTATGATTCCAGTATAGCGATGATTCCACAAGCTTCTGATTTTCGCATCAGAAAAAACGTCTGAATACCGTTCTCGTTTTTTCCCACCTTCAACCCAACCACACGAGCTACACCTGATGGCCTGGCCTCTAAACAGTTGTCGGTTGCAAATTTGGCTAACACGTCCACAGTCACATTCGCATTCTGAATATTCTGAGTTTCCAATGCCTGCGTATAGCACAACGAGTTTATCGAAACGCGCCCCCACTTTAGGGCTGCGAGCGTAGCATTTTCGTCCAGAGCTATCACAGGTTTCCACAACCTCCCATCGTGGATCAATTGATTCGATGTTAAATGAACACCCAGCCATTCTCCTACCTCTTGCTCACCTTGATATATTGGGCCTTCAGTATTGACCCATTCATAACCATCCCACACTAAATCCTTAGACGTTATGTCAACTATAGTTTTTATACCGGCTTTAGTCAATACCTTTGTATCATAAGCAAAACAATTTTCTACCAGCTTCCCGCTATAGGTTTTGATCCAGCCCCACTTCTTACTAATCGGACGGACTCCAAGATACATCAGATTGTTGGTTTCGTCCACATCATCGTCTATGGCATCTTCTTCCTTGATTTCATCAATGCCTTTTACTTTCATGTAGGGATAGGTCAGGCAACGGCCTGATGGCAAGATCACCCTAAGCCACACGCCTTTCAATTCCACTTGTATGTAGCCAACCTCATACATAGTACCTGGGTATTGCAATGCGCTTCGTATGGCGTTTTCCAGGTCGTAGGCGAACCTGACTATGTTTGGGTTGGCTTGCCTATACAACTGCTTCAATCCATCGCATGCAATATAGGTCTGTTTATCAAGTCCAAAGACCGCGCTGGTAATTTTTTCCAGCCGGCTATTTAATTTCTTTTTTTCAGAAGTGAAAGTTTCCTCTTCTATTTTAAGCCTTATTTTTTCACGCTTCTTCTCTCGTTTATCTTCCTTGGTCATTGCGCGATCCCACATTTCCTCACCCTTATAGATAATGTCCTGAGAAAGTGTAGGATATACCACAGCACCGATTTGGTTTTCAATATCAATGTTAAAACCCGTCGCTCCTTTTACTATCGCGCCGACGCCGCCCAGGTACTGAAGCAATAACGAGGCCACCTTTCCAACCTGTCGTTGGCTTTTGCTGATGGCTGATATTGGAACCTTAAACATATTAGAATAGGTTAATTTATATTGATCTTCGCCGGTGCCGGCATCGTATTTTCTGAACGCTTCAAGTACCCATTCCTCGCCTGCCAGCCAAGCCAGAACCCGTGCTTCGATGGCGCTTAGATCGGCCACGACCAGCTTCATCCCTGACCTGGCGGTAAAGGCTCCCCGGATGACGGCGGCACAGGCTTCCATGATGTCGTCCGTAAGCAGGTCAAGGGAATCCAGTTTGATGAATTCCGCGAGGTCTTCACAGAGCCCGGCATCAATGGCTTTCTCGTCCATGGGTCTTCCTTTCCACATAGGTCTCGGAAGGTTGTGAGGCTGCAATCCCTTACCCGCCCACCGCCCGGTACGGGAGGCTCCGCAAAACTGTAAGCTTCCCCGTAGTCTGCCATCCGCTGACACCCACTCCAGAAACTTGGCGTACTTAGCGGTGCTAGTCTTGGTCGCACTCTGGCGATTGTTCAGCAGTTCAAGCAAGACCAGCGGCAGGTCCGGTTGCTCAAGCAGCCGGGAGACTGTGGCCTTGGTCAAATCTGAAATGGCCAGGTCGTATTCGCTAAGTATGAACCGAAGAAGCGCATCCCGTTGGGTCGTTGAAGCGACTCGCTGGTTTGTGAGCTCTCGGGCGCGATCCGCCAGCCGTCCCTTCTCAGCGTTGGTCAGCCGGATGGCGGCCTCGCATAACTCAGTATCGACGCAAACCCCGCGCCGATTGATCTCATAATCCAGGTATAGCGTGCGAAGTTCGCCACCCCGAAGGTTCCATCGCGGCATCCTCCGGAAAACCTCCCGCATGGCCACGATGTCCATCATGGCATACTCGCAAAACTCGACCCACTCCTTGGGGTGGGTCAACCGGGTGGCGCGGCCTTGCTTCCTCGGCACACAGAACAGATGGATGAGCGCTTTACCATTCTTGAGCTTGCGTTGATCCTGGGGGAGCCCAAGAATTTCACAGAGCTTGTCCAAGGAGCCCGGCAGCGAATGGGCCAAAGCTTGAAGCATCGTATCCCACATCCGCTCTGGCGGAATCCGGATGCCTAATGCGTGTTCAAGCACCACGGAATCGAAATTGAAACCGTTGTGCCACACTAAAAGTATATCGGGGTCTTCTAATATTCTTTTAAGGTACACCGGCATTGGCCCGCCAAGTGTCAAGTCCCAAATATATACTTGGCTATCGCTTAACGCACAGGTCCAGATCAGAACCTCGGCGGCTTCCGCATAGCGGTGGGAGCCATAACCAATCGGAATCGGCGAATAGGTTTCCAAATCCATGAAGGCAAGCTTTGGCTTCTTGCCATCGAACCAACCTATTTCGTGGGAGGGCAGGATCATTTCGGGCCAAACAGAAGCCAATCCAGGCAGTAGCTGATAAACGCAGCGACTATAATTAAAGCCGTCAGTATTAAACCGATACCAGAATATATTTTAGCTATCATAATCGATCACTCGTATTCCAGGGTTTATCACTACAGGTTATTGACGCTGCTGCCTCTCGGCACCATTTATATCGGGTTATCTTAATGAACAACGCCAGCACGGATATGAAAACGATCAGACAAACTACGAGTGCCAGTTTGAGTATTTGATCGTCCTGTTTCATTTAAGTATCCGCCATGAAAACAATATCATCCTCGATATGGGTATAATCCTTAAACGTATCCACAGGAAAATAACCTTCGTGGCGTTTAAATTTGCTGCTTCCTGGCTCAACCCTCTTAAACAGAAGCCCGAAAACTATCCCATAGTCCGGCGAAGAAACATACTGAAACTGAAATATCGTATCTTTATCGGGCGATAGATATTTTT
>JAQTMA010000211.1 GCA_028714615.1 Anaerolineaceae bacterium
AAAGTGCATCTGCGCAATATCTTCGCCAAGATCGGGGTCGCCTCACGGACCGAGGCCACGTTGCATGCGATTCGCGAAGGTCTGGTGGCGAGTCCGGGGGGTGGGGTGGCGGTTGATGGAGGGGAGATCATTGCTTCCGGGCAAATGAATGGGGGCAGTCCAGAAATCCCAAAGGAATTCATTGCGAGACCGCAGAAAACCCTTCGGCGAGGAATGATAGCCTTACTCGGGATGATTGTCATACTCGCCTTGGGAGCTGTTGGGTTGTCGTTGCGAGGATTGATCGTTCCCCCTCCCGAGATGGCTGAACCCGTCATCCCGCGCTGGCAAGTGAAAGCTCCAATGCCGGTAGCACGGAGTGGGATGGCGGCAGTTTCATATAATGGTCAAATTTATACAATCGGCGGAAAAAACTCGCAGGGTATCACTGGAGAAACAGAGTGTTATTCCCCTGTTGAGGATGCCTGGCAAGTATTACCCCAAAAGCCTCTCCCGGTAACGAATATCGGAGGGGCAGCGATTGGTGGAAAAATATATATTCCTGGTGGGAAGACGGCAGATGGTGAACCCACTGATGTGTTCGAAGTGTATGACGTCGGGCAAAAAAAATGGGATCAGGCCGCGAAACTCCCTCTCAGGGTATATGGATATGCTTTGGCAGTTTTTGAAGGAAAGATATACTTAATTGGAGGGTGGGATGGAGAACAACCTCTAAATACAGTGTATGAATATACCCCCGATCAAAACACATGGATGATCAAAGCGCCAATGCCTACACCCCGGGGTTTCGCCGGAGCAGTAACTATTGGCGATACAATTTACGTTTTGGGTGGATATGATGGTAAATTCGCTCTCTCTGTGAACGAAGGTTATTCTCCGATACTTGATGATAGCAAATCAAATCCATGGGTAGAAGAGGCCCCCTTACCTGAAGGGCGATATTCCATGGGGGTTTCAAGCTTGGCTGACTCGATTTATATAGTTGGAGGAAGCTTCACACCCACCAGTTCCATTAGGGCAGATGAAACGGTGAGATCATTCGTTTATCTACCGGTTTCGAATCTGTGGATTAGTTTTGAAATGCCCATGGAGTCATTAAGTAGCGATTTAAGCCTGGTTTCCTATTCACGGTGGATTTACCTGTTAGGTGGATTGCATGGCGATATACCATTGGACCAAAACCTAGCATATCAGGCAATTTATACAATTGCCATTCCTTCGATTACGAAATAGGTGGTATTACAAAGTAAATAGCTTTTGCTACTGATGATTTCAATAAATTGAAGTGAGTAAAAGAACTCCATCCCAGTTACTTCGGGATGGAGTTCTTTTTTTACTTCTAGGAAAAAATTTGAATGGGGATTTAAGGTAATGTTATCCGGGCGATAGAGACACCATTGTAATCTTCGCCTACTGATCCTGTTGATGTCTTGGTTTGAACGCGAATGATTACTGCCAATTTACTACCCACTGGCCCTTGCACAACTACTGCACCACCATATTGAGCTCCATATACTCCAAACTCGGCTCCAGGAGCACCAATCTTGCTGGCGTCTGAATTAGCTTTAGCCCCAGCAGCAATTGCCCCAAGTGTGTGGACCCCCACTTTGTTACCGTCTTTATCAAAGTAACTCACGGTCACAGAACCATCGGGTAAATCTGATCCAATATTCTGTATTGCGATATATGCTCGCTGTCGGGTTCCATCGTACCAATGAGCGGTAGTCCAGCGTACATAAGCTGCGGCCACCGTATCAGCACCCGATGTTGCACCTAGGAAAGCAGTTGACAGACCACCGCCGATCACCTTTCCAATGGCGACAATCTTACCACCGGTACTAGTGATTGTGGCAGAACCAAGGAAGCCCGTCGTATTACCACCACTGCAACCGGGAACGCTCTGTTTCCCACCCGCGGTAATGGTATAAGGTCCAGCAATGTTTCCATTGCTGAATTTCACATTTACAGTTGCATCGGCTCCCCCAGCGGATTCGACATTTTGAACTGCGTACGATGAGGACTGGCGATCTGTTCCATAATTGCACATTGCCGATGGCATATAAACTGTATTAGCTCCAGCCGTTGTCCCTTCAAATGCGGATGCTTCAGGACCTGCGACTGACAATTCCAATACTGAAGCAACTATGCTGCCCGGGGTAGTGGTGCCGGTTTTTACCGCAGATATTTTCACCGATCCGTTGAAGGTTGATGTAGTAATATCAGCAAGTGTTCCAAGGTCGATGTATTTCGCGGCACCGCTCGGGAGATTAGTAATACTCAGGATTATTGGGGTAGCGCTTCCTACAGCGAAAAAGTTCACTTTGATATCTGCACCAACCTGATCAACATTCTGAATTGAGAATTGGGAAGTAGAGCCAAAAGTGTTCTTTAATACGGTAGCAAGAGTAATATCGGGGGCTCCCGAGTCAAATCCATTTGAGAGTGGCCGGTTCGTAACTCCTGACCCTGGTGCGGGTAATTGGACTAACGTCGCCACCATGGGTTGATTTGATTGGAGTACAGCCGAACCGTGGAATCCCGAACTGAGTTGAGTAAGTCCCCCAACGTATAACGAGGTGCCTGCTAGAGGGTTAAGTGTAAATGGTCCGATAGGAATAGCAGTACCATTCTGCTGCTCATAAAAGTTTAAATTGACTGTAGCAGGTCCTGTGCCGACATTCTGATAGGTCACTGATGTCGTGAACGAGGTGGTGTATGCGGAGGCTTTCACCTGGCTAAAGTTTACGCCTAAGGCGACTGCAAGAACACTGAGAATTGAGATGACAGAAAACAGTTTCGACTTCATTGGTTGCTTCTCCTTTTAGGATATAATTATTAAACTCAATCAAATTCCTCTTATAGTATTCTAACTGTGGAATTGTGATTTTCAATACTCCTTCGGAGTTATTTTGTTGGGAATTAGCGCGGAGGTTATTCAATGTTTTTGAAAAAGATCCCACATTTTCTTCTGCTTCTTTTTCTCAGTTTAACGTTTTCAGGGTGCCAGAACAAACCAGCTACCATGCAAGCACTGCCAACGATCCAATCAGGAAAAGCTACGGTTGTGGGAATACTTGTTTCTGAACAAGGTAATAAACCTTTTAGCGAGACAATAGTTCGACTTGCTGAAGTCTATTATCAAGGCGATAAAGGAGCATACGCCTTAGATGTAGCAAATAGTCCGGGAGCGATTACCGATAAAAATGGCTATTTTATCTTCCCAAACATAGTCGCCCGCAAATATGTGTTTGTTGTGGGTGATCCAATGGGATCGTATTTAATCTATCAAGACAAACAAGGCACTGCTGTTGTCTGGGATGCTACAGCCGATAAAGTCCTCGATCTTGGAACGATTAAAGTTAATTACACTCCTTAACTGGATATTTAACATTCCTTACCGATTATTGAGAAAAACAATCGCTCATATTGTCGGGCTATACTTTGGATATTATACCTTTGTATTCTTTTATAGGCCTGGATAGATTGAAGGGAACAGAGGGAGGGGTTTTCGATAGCATGAATTATGGAGTTCGCTAACGCATGTGAATCTCGTGGGGGAATCAACCACCCATTTACTCGGTCTTCAATTATCTCGTTATTGCCTGGAATACCTGTTGCAATGACTGGAATTCCTAGCACCATACTTTCAAGGATTACTGTTGGGAAACCTTCATAGAGTGATGGAAGCACGAATAAATCGATCGTTCTTAGGAAATTAATCGGGTGATTTTGCGTACCTGCTAAGTAGAAATTCGCACCAATTCCGGCTTGATATATTTTACGTTCTAAGAATCCCCTAAGTGGACCATCCCCCCCAATAACAAAATGAGTATTTGGTTTACTGGAAATTACTTCTTTCGCCGCATCGACGAGATAAATGTAGCCTTTTTGTTCAGTTAAGCGCCCGAGACTACCTACCGTGAAAGTCGATTTGGAAGTGTCTTGTTTTGTATGAGCATGCACACTTAAGTCCATCGAGAAGCCGTTATGAATTAAAACAGGGGCTCTTCCCATGAGTTTAGTTATTGGATAATTGTTTAGCTGATTTACAATGGTTTGAGAAACTCCAATTTGCTTATTGAAGGACAATGGGAAGAAAAATTTCGTAAATATCTGGCGAAGAATCCAACTGAACCACCCAGTCCCCCATTCTTTTGATATATGGGCAGTTCGAACTGTCCGTGGAATTTTGGTTTTGAGATGTACAAAGAGGGCACATAAAGATCCAAACTGAAAATTACTGTGGATAATATTTGGCGGATTCACTAAGTATAAATCCGTCAAATGAGTAAGTCCTTTAAAATAGGAAATGATAGAACTTTTGCCGCACCATTTTGAGGCAAAAAACACATGGACATTTTCCTTTTGAAGTAGTCGCACCCAGTGATGTTCAGCCTCACTTCCGTGCTCCCAAAATGCACAAAGATGAACCTCAAACCTCATGGAATTAATGTTTCGGGCCAATTCTAATCCAAAACGTTCGGCTCCCCCATGGGCTCCACCAATATCCAATCCAGATATTATTTCTAGAACCTTGATCTTCTGGTTATCCATAAAGGAGATCCTGCTGTAATAATCTAGCAGATTCATCTATTTGCTTTCTAATGTGTGGAAGAATTTCGTGTAGATAATTGCGATTTTTCTTCTGGGTTTCCCAAAAAGTGCCAATAGCTTCCGATAAACTTCTTTCGTTGATTTCTTTGAAGTCAAGCACCCATTCTGTCAAACCCAAAGTATCCATAACCCCCTTGGTTTTCGATAAATACCCGATGCAAAAACTTGGCACTTCACTACTGATAGCAAGTATAGCGGAATGTAACCTACTTGCGATAAATATATCCATGTTCCGATAAAGATGAATTAATTCAGGCGCAGAATGTACCTCATAAATCGTAATAATGTGATCATGGAATGTTTTCATTCCCTCGACTAATTTCTTAGTCGCAATTCTGTCGTCTTCATCTATTGTTGGTCCTGAAACCTGGATAAAAAAATAAATATCAACCCCGTAATCTATGATTAGGTTGATTAATGCCTGTTGTAAGCAATGATAATATCGGTTCATCTCAAAGGGATCTAGTGATCGAGTCATCCGTGATATTACGGTCACTCCAACCTTACCACGATTTATTCTACTTTCATCATTTGGGAGCTTGTCGAGGATTGACTGGTTATTTGGTCCATCATGAAGGGATTTAAAGCCTAGGTCCGGGATTAAATATAGACGATTTATATCGAAATTCATATTTATTGCGATTTTGTAAGAGGATGTGTCTCGGACAAATACCAGTCTGGCTTTTCTATACATATATTTTACAATCAACCATTCCCATTTTCGCGAAAATGGTCCAATAGATTGTGGAAATATGTATAAAGGTTTCCGAAAGCGAATACCAATCCAAATCGACATGGCTGAAATTAAAAATGGCCATCCCCATTTTCCCATTGTAAATAGTTGATTTCCTGGGCAACCAATTACAATATCCGTCCATTGGTAAGCTGCAAATGTGTTTTTATATACTTGGGGTAATATTGGGGATTTAACGACTCTATCAGATGGATATAAAAAAACCAACAGGGCGAAGATGATAAATCTGCAAATACTGATTACCTTGTGAGTACCTTTGCCTGAATGAAGTAAATGACCAACAGAAGGGATTCCTTTGACATGTAAATCCATGAATATCTTCTCTTCTGGATAATTTGCCATCACGGATATGATCACGTCTGGGAGTACCTCCCTGACAAGATCAACAGCATTCTTCAATAGGATCGCATCGCCTGCGTTACAAGAAGAATGAAAATTAACAATCAATACTTTTTTGGGCAATTTCCTCATAGGTTGACCACCCGTCAAATATCTATTGTAAAAAAACTGGGTAGTGAATAAGTTGGATATTTCGAAAATCCTATTCGATAATGGACACTATCCTATCGATTTGGGTAAACGAATCAAGCGCATCCAGCGAAATGTAACCCAAACATATCCAGCTGCTAGGAGAATCTCACTTATTACATATACATATGCGACTGCTATTACGCCCAGGATGGGTATCAATATAATATTAAGTAATATATTTATACCCGCTGAGACGATTTGGGGCAGTAGGCGATGTTTTTGCCACCCAGAAGCTACTAGAACAACCACACAACCAAACTCGATCGATTTAAGAAATAAGATCGGGCTGAGGATTGCGATCAGGTGAGAAGAGGCGAGGTATTGCTGTCCAAGCAGAATAGATGTCATGGGACGACTCGCCAACAAAATACCTAGTCCCAATGTTAATCCCAACATTGCAAAACCACCAAACATTTTTTTTAGATTATGCTGAAGGTGTAGGCTTTGGGCATTAATTTGGCGGGAAATCACGGGCAGCATAACTGAATAAAACGCGCTCGGAATCACGAACAATGCATTTATCAGCCCGGATGCAGGAGAGTACGTCCCAACCAATACGCGGTTGCCACTGATCAATGCCAGCAATGAAACATCAGCTTGGAGGTAGATGGCTGAAAGTAGATCGGAGAAGCCGTAAGGCACCGACTGCGTAAAATTCCGAACTAGATAGGAGGTTTTTATCGTAAATATTGGAGGATGTAAGCGCATACTAATGGCCGCCAGTGAAATGAGTGTGGCAAACCACCGGGCGCCTGCAAACAGGATCGGGTTTTGAACTCCAACGAGGATAATGCAGACGGCACCCATCAACCGGCCTCCGCGGGATAACAGTACAAATCCTGAGGCTTCTTTAAAACGGTTCATTGCATTCAAGGCGGCGATTTGGACAGTAAACAGGCCTTCACTAAATACATCCAAGCAACTGATCATCGTCAATCCCCTGAGATAGGTGCCCGGTTGAACCTGTGGGAGAACGGTCACTAGGCCGATTATCCAGACAATGCCGAGAATGGTTTTGGTAAGCAGGGTTGGTGCCACTAGCGAGATTGGATTCAGGTCCAGAGAACAATGACGTAGCAGCCAGGTATCCAGGCCCCAGTTGAAGAGGAACGATGATAATCCAGCAATTGCATAAGTGCCCGCGAAAAGGCCATATCCTCCAGGAGATAAGGTCCGCGCCAGCAAAAGGGCGTAAACC
>JAQTMA010000212.1:0-5835 GCA_028714615.1 Anaerolineaceae bacterium
CTTTTGTGAAAATAGACCTCTATCAACGTATAGGCTACTCCAACCCAGGTTATGCCTACCGCATAGCCAGCGAGGGCATCGGTCAAATAATGACCACCGGTAAAGACCCGGCTAAAGCCAACAAAACTAATGATCACGAACGCCACGGCAATCACGATCCCTTTCCAGAAGGCAGATGGCATTTTGGGGGCCAACAGGTAAGCCAGCAGCCCATAGAAAACGACCACCGTAATAGCGTGCCCGCTTGGAAAACCCGGGATGTTCTCAACGATCCAGATCTGAGCGAGCAGCCGCGTGCTGCCGAGAAGATTTGAGAGGGATAAAAATAGCAATGATGATCCTGCCAGGCCGATCGCCAGCCAAGTAGTCGCGATCAATCGATCCCATCCGAGAAGGGGCCCTTGGGTAAACAGGTTATAGGTCAAACCGGCAAACATCAGGCTGCCGAAAATGAACATGATGAATCCAATGATGGGCAGCTTCGCCAACAGGCCTGGAGAGCGCAAAACAAGAACCATGTTTTTGCGCAACGGATGATCTTGACCACGGTTTGTTGTCATTTTATTAGCAGTCATCCAAATGTCCCTTCGACCTACCTTTTGGAACGGAACCACGCCACGCTCAACATGGAGTAGATTCCAAAAGCTATGAGCTCCAATGCCACGATGCCCAGAAGCCAGACACCATAAAGCTGTTGCTTGAGGGTCGTGAGCGCCGCATCGATACCGATTGCCTGGCTTGAATTCGACTGATAAGCTGCCAGGAACACTGCCCCGCCTACCAGCACCAAGATGATTCCGCGTGTGCCGGTGCTTAGCCGTCCGAGTTGGGTAGCCCACTTCACTTCTTGAGGGGTCATCGCATAAGTTTGGAACTGCTTGTCGAAACTATTGTTGAAACCCTGGTAGATCTGGAGCAGGCCGATCACCCAAGGACCCCACCGTTGGGACATGACCGATGCCTTGGACTGTTGGGTTTGGGCTCCCTTCTGAGTGGTGCTACCTGCGCCCGTAATAAAGCCGTAGGTGGGCAACATCAAGATAGCATAACTTGCAGCGCTGAACAGATACCCACCGCATACGAGCAAGCCTTTCAGGTCATGCCCTTTACGCAGCGGATCCAACCCGGCTCGAATCACCCATCACAATGAATAAGAGACCAGGCCGATCAGGACTGCCCAAAGCAACACCAAACCTGCCGGTTGCCTGCCAATTGCAGCAATAGCTCCTTGCTGGTCTGTGGGCGCACCCCCTTTCCCAAGCGCAACATTTGATGCGAATAGACCCATTGTCATGTAAATGAGTCCACGGACACCATAACCCAGGCGAGTCAAGGCCTCCATCAGGGGACTATACGCCGCCATTTGACCTGCCTTTTTTACGCCTGCTTTAATGACATTATTACTTGTGGCACTCATAATATGGTCTCCATTTATCCTAATAATCGCCAAAGTCGCTAAAGAACCAAGCCTCTCGGATGTGCAACCCTTTGGTTTTTGGATGAATTACCCGAACCGCTTATTTGCTGCGCGTCGCATAGACGATCGAGTGGTGATCGAATTGGCCGTTGACGATGCTCCCCGCGCAGGTGATGAGCGTCAGGTGGGAGAGGCCGTCGAATGCCGCCTTGGGTCCACCTCCGAAGATCCGGGTGAGCACCGCCGGGTCGGAAGATTCCTGGGTGGAGTAGAGCTCAATCTGGTCAACGATAAAGCGAATGTCAATGGTACTGCGCCGGTCGTGGACAATGATCAGGTCGCCGGGCTGGAGCTCCTTGAGATGTGCGAAAATCTCGGGATTCCCAAGCGGATCGTTGACATGCCCAGCTATCGTGGCGGTGCCTGGCTCCCCCGGGACGACACTGCCTCGATACCAGAAGGCCGTATGCCAGACCGGATCGCCAATCGGACCCTTTGGTGCATCCATTCTATTTTCTTTTGTGAGCCCGACTCCAAGCATAGGGGCCTTGACTTTGAGTGTAGGAATCAGAAGCTCAAGCGGCACATCAACAGGCCTAGCCCTCAAGTCCAGGTCTTTATCAAAGAGCGGCCCAAAGACATACTGTGTAGGCGTCAGTTCAATGGTCGGTACTATTGTTGGTTCAATTGTCTCCTCAAGCAATGATTTAATGGTCGCCTCAACCGTCGGAACAATTGTGAGTTGGACCGATGGCAATTGCGAACGGAACGGGGAAGGCCAAGCCAGCGTCTTCCCCGTTCCCTTGATGCCGCATCCCTCAAGCACACCTGCAATGACCAGAACAGTCATGAAGCAGCCGAGCAAGCCGCGACGAGTGAGGATTTTTTCAGATGACAAAACAGAAACCTAATTACTTCGACCGATCGGTGCTGCGGTATGCTCTCACAGCAAATACCAATGCTAAGGCGCCAAAGCCACCGACGATCACCAGAATTGAGGGGAAACCATCGTTACGTATGGGTGCACCACCTGAGCTTGGCAAACCAAGAACAATTGGCGTAGCTGTCGCTGCATTGACGGTCGTCGGTACAATCGTTGGCGTCGAAGTAGCTGCCGGCTGCGTGGCTTCCGGGGTCGTGGCCGGTGTAGCCGCCGTCGATGTAGCCGCTGGCTGTGTCGCCGGCAGTGTGGCGGTTGCTGCCGCAGTCGTCGGTGTAGCTGCGGATACAGGCGGCGCAAGGCAAGCCGAACCGGTTATGCTATTCGAATCCAATGTTACTGCACCCGTTTGCGCCAGGGCTCTACCGTTCAAACTGGCACCGGTCTGCAAGGTGATGGATGTGGATGCGAGAATATTTCCAATAAACGCAGTGCCTGTGCCGAGAGTCCCGGATGAGACCAGCCTCCACCACACGTTACACGCATCACCACCGGTAACGGATGAGTTGGCTGATGTCGTGAGGGTTGCCGCAGATTTGAAAATCCACACGCCTGTTCCATTGAGCGTTAGGTTTCCAGTAAGAAGGAAGGCATCAGCGCAATAGATACCCGGCCCAAGAGGCGAGACAAGGGTTAAATCCTGAGCACCTGTATAGGTGGTATCACACGCCTGGTCTAGAGATGTGAATGCAGCAGTGTTAGCAATCTGAGCATCAGCGGCGTTCGCATCAGCCGCGTGGATCGTGCCTGGAGGGGTGACGACTCCTGGAGGAAAACCAGT
This sequence comes from Anaerolineaceae bacterium, assembly GCA_028714615.1. The sequence goes on from JAQTMA010000212.1 coordinate 3,139, forward strand.
GATTGCGGAGCCAGGACTAACACCCAGATCTCCGGGAATCGTGGTGACGCCAGTATTGGTAACTGTTTGTCCGGCCAGAACGGAGTAACTCGCTGCCGTACCCAGTGTGGGTGAAGTGGCCGCGAGCGAGCGCGCAGACACCCCAAATGATGGACCCGCCCATGAAAGTACCAAAACCAGCATGATTAAAACCCTTAGAGAATTCCGTTTATGCATTTTTTCCCACCAAAAAGATCCATCCAAGGGATGGAAAACAACTTAAAGGATCTCCGAAGCTTCCTTTCAGTAGATGGCTATTGCCACAATATCATCCTATGCGAAAGGAGCTATCGAAGTCCCGAAAACAGTCTATAAAAATCCTAAAATTATTGGCTAGTCGATTTTCTTCGAGCGCAAGTTGTATCCCATCCCAGACACCGTTTCAAGCAGTCCCCCATACTCCCCCAGTTTTTTACGCAAGCGGCCGAGATAGGTATGTAAATAGTGGTTTGACCCGCGATACTCAGGCCCCCAGACCTGGGTAATCAGCTCATCATGGGTAACAATGGCGTCCAGGTGATGTACGAGTTCGGCAAGAATGGCATACTCGGTGCGGGTAAGGTGCAGATCTCGCTCACCGACGAAGACGCGGCGCGCTTCCAGGTCGATGCACAGTTCGCCGATCTGAATTTTAGAATCATTGGTTTTTGCTGAGACGTAGGACCGGCGCAGGAAAGCACGAACCAGCGCCAGTAATTCTTCCTGTCCAAACGGTTTGGTCACATAGTCATCTGCGCCTGCATCCAGGGCGGCCACCTTGAGATCTTCTTCCAACCGGGCGCTCAATACGATGATTGGCACGTCCGAGCGTGCGCGGATCCACAGGCATATATCGACTCCAGATAATCCAGGCAGTACCAGGTCCAGCAGCACCAGGTCAACGGCTTCTTCTTGAAATCGGGCGATGGCCTGGTGGCTATCCTCCGCTTCGCTCACCGTATAGCCACGTTTTACCAGGTTGACCCGTACCAATTTGCGAATGTTAGGGTCGTCTTCGACGATTAAGATATTCCCCATATCCTACCCTTCCTTTCCTGGGGAAACTTCCGGGATCGGGAATAGCGCAATAGGAACGGTAAACGAGATCGTAGCTCCTGGAGTTGTTTTCTTCTTGATCCAGATCCGGCCCCCGTGGGCTTCGACTAGCCCTTTACATATTGCCAGGCCCAATCCAGCTCCATTCCCGGGATCATTCTCCATGTGAGCACCCCGCCGAAAAGCTTCAAATACCCGCTTGCGTTCGTCCGGCGGTATCCCCGGCCCTTGATCGGCAACATTCACCTGGACAAATCCGCCTAGTAGGCTGGCCGAGAGGGTGATTTCTGTTCCTTCGGGTGAGTAGACAAATGCATTCTGCACCAGGTTGGCCAGCACCTGAGCAAACCGTTGGGCATCTACCTGCACCGGCGGCAGGTTGGCCGGTAAATGGATTCTCACTTCCTGCCCTCGGGTCAGTGACTGCAATCGGGGCAGGGTATCCTGGATGATATCCAGGAGAAAATGGGGCTGCGGCAAAATCGGCAGCCTGCCCGCTTCCAGGCGAGAAAGATCCAACAGTTGATTGATGAGCTCTTGCAGCCGGTCGGCTTCCTGACGAATGGTCTGGATGAAGTCGCGCTGTTCATCCGGCTCCCAGGCGACATCTTCGGCCAACAGGGTAGTGGTAAACCCGATAATAGAGGTCAACGGGGTGCGCAGCTCGTGCGAGATCATCGCCAGGAATTCGGTCTTGATCTCATTGGCTCGTTCAGCCTCATGGCGGGTTTCTTCTTCTACCTCGAGCAGTTGGAGGTTATAGAGGGTGATCGTAGCCTGGTCGACGAGCATTTTGAGATGACGCAGTTTGATATGATCAAAATGGTTTTCTTGATGGTAATAAACCAAAAGACAACCCAGCCAAACTCCCGATGCGACCAGTGGGAAGATGACCAGGGTTTGGATTTGTCCTTCCAACAGAAAATCACGTAACAACGGTGTTAACCGGGGGTCGGATTGAATCCCGGTGATGACCACCGTCCGGTTAGCTTGGAACAGCTCCCAGAAGGCTGGTTCTTCGTACAGGTTGGATTCGCTCAACCAGGGGGAAATATCCTGGCTGGATAACCAGGCGGCCGTCAATTCCACCCCGCGGGCAGGGCCAATCTTGGGGTCTTCGAAGAAAAGGAGGGCGGCCCGCTGGGCAAAGCGCAGGTCATAAGCAGCCATGAGCGTTTTTAGAACAGCTTTTGGCTTTCGCGCCATGCTCATCTTATGGCTCAGGTTGAATTGCTCACGCGTGCGGTCCAGGGCGCTGCGCAGCGCCAGCTCAAGTCTTTTCTGATCGGTAATATCCTGGGCAAAATTAACCAGGCGATAGGCTGGTTCTCCCTCCTCGTGGATCAGGAAAGAACGCGCAAGGATCCACCGCATCCTGCCATCCGGGTGGATAATCCGGTATTCCTGGTTGGTGAGTTTGCGGTCGTCATGGGGCCGGGAGACCATCCATTGAAGGCGGTCTTCAGGGTGGATGCTCTCAATAAACGCCTCCGGATTGGCATATAGACTTTCGCAAGAACGACCCCACACCGTTTCATATGCCGGGCTGACATAGAGAATGCGGTCGGTGCGCACGTCCCGCACCCAAACGACTTGCTCGAGGTGCTCCGCCATTTGCCTCAG
>JAQTMA010000212.1:5935-7073 GCA_028714615.1 Anaerolineaceae bacterium
GGAACGGAGGCGTTCGCCGACTGTCCAGCCTGTTGGATTATCTGGATACACAGACGCTGATCCCGGGGGTACGGGCGGCTTTCGAATTCCGCGATGAATCCTGGTATAACCAGGATTGCTTCGAGATTTTGCAAGTGCACAACGTTGCCCTGGCTCTGGCCGACCAACCCGGTTTCGCCGCAGAAGGACCGGTCACCGCCAACTTCATTTAGCGCCCTATTGGCTTGTTACTCAGCTCCACCAGAACACTCTGCAACTCACCCAGGCTCTCAATGACCGCGTCGGGGACAATCGTATCTTCGTGGACATGATTGGCCTGGCGATCGGCGCGCCGGGTGATCCAGATACCTGGCATGCCCGCGTTGTGCGCCCCCAGGATGTCGGCGCCCAGCAGATCTCCCACCATGACCGTCTGCGCCGGGGATAACCCCATGCGGTCCAATGCCCGGCGGAAGATACTGGGATTGGGTTTGCGCACCCCTGCCTCGGCCGAAGTCAATATCACCTCGAAATACGGGCGAATCCCGGCCTTGTCCACCAGCACCTGCACATCAGCATCATCGCCTGCGTTCGAGACGATCGCCAGACGATAACCAAGCTCACGCAAGCGCTGCAAGGTCGGAATAGCCTCCGTTTCGGGTTGCCAATGCGCCTGGGATACCGCAAAATTCTCCTTCAAAACCGAGGCCAGGCGAGCATCGGACACCTGTGAAAACCCCTTTTCAACCAATACGCAGCGCAAGATGTATTGTGCAGTAAACTCACGGAACTCAGTCGACTCCTGTTCCTGATACTCGCGCACCCGCCGGCGATACTCCCCGACGATCTCGTCTGTATTGGAATCGAACCCATGCCGATGTAAGGCCTGGGCAAACGAGTGATTGGCCTCATCGATCACCTTTGGCCAGGTCGAATCGAAATACATCAATGTACTGCCTAAATCAAACAACACTGCCTGAATCTTATGATCTTGTTCCACGCGATCTCCCTAAACGACTGAACTGCTGAATGACCCCACCACCAAGCTACCCAACAAATGAATTACCCGACGAATCAATAGCCCTTCTGCGGGTCATAACGATTGTAGAGGGGCAACCCGGTCAGGTAACGGTTCAAATTATCAACGAATAAGCTGGTA
>JAQTMA010000213.1 GCA_028714615.1 Anaerolineaceae bacterium
ATGCCTTATAATTGACCCGAAAACAACAGGAGAGCCCACTTAACATGACAGACGCACGCAATTCTGCTATCGAATATGCTCATCAAAACCAGGGAAGATTTCTTGAAGAATTAATAGAACTGATCTCCATCCCCTCAGTTTCAACAGATCCTGAACAAAAACCCCAGATGCAATGTGCAGCCGAATGGCTATCCACCAAACTGACCTCGCTCGGGATGCACGCTGTCGCAATTTACCCAACGCTTGGGCAGCCGATTGTATTTGCCGAATATCTAGGCGCTGGAACCTCCGCCCCAACGGTCTTGGTGTATGGTCATTACGACGTACAGCCGGCCGAACCGCTCGACCTGTGGGAGACGCCCCCATTTACGCCTTCTCAAAGGGGTAATAACTTGTATGGTCGAGGCGTGTCAGATATGAAGGGTCAGATTATGGCTACCCTTAGCGCCATCGAATCGATCCAGCGGAATCACCCTTTCCCGGTAAATTTGAAGTTCCTGCTTGAAGGAGAAGAAGAAATCGGTTCTCCCAACCTGGCCGGGTTTATCCGGGAGCACCAGGCTTTGCTCAAGGCTGATGTTTGTCTCAATCCAGACGCCGGGATGGTTTCGAAAGAACTGCCGGCTATTGTTTATGCGCTTCGGGGTTTAGCGTATTTTGAGTTGCGTATATTCGGGCCTCAGCATGACCTGCATTCAGGCATTTTCGGCGGCGTCATCCATAACCCCGCTCAGGTGATCTGCGATCTGATTGCCGGTATGCATGATGTCCAAGGGCGGGTAACCTTACCCGGGTTCTACGACCCGGTCCGCCCGTTAGAAATCGAGGAACGCAGCGAGCTCGCGCGACTGCCGGTGACAGAAGCCACATATTTGCAGCAAACCGGTGCTCCTGCACTTTGGGGTGAGAGTGGTTATACTCCGGTTGAACGGGTTGGAGCTCGCCCAACGCTAGAAATCAACGGTCTCCTTTCCGGATTTACAGGCATAGGTTCCAAAACGGTGATCCCCGCCTGGGCGATGGCAAAAATATCGATGCGCCTCGTTCCCGATCAGGATCCCAAATTGGTCGAGGAACAGCTCCGTCGCTATCTGGAGGAGCACGCACCCAATACCGTTCGGTGGGAGTTAGCTAGATTTAGTGGTGGCAAGGCTTCCATCTCCCCCCGCAATACTCGCGCCACTCAAGCACTTACCCGTGCGCTCGAGACCGTGTGGGGCGTGCGACCTGCCTTTAAACGAGAAGGGGGTAGTATTCCGGTGACCGTAGATATGCAGCAGATCCTGGGGATAAATTCGGTACTAACCGGCTTTGGGTTACCAGATGATAATTTTCATGCACCCAACGAGAAACTGGACCTCCCTACCTGGTACCGGGGGATCGATGCCCTCATCCATTTCTTCTATAATTTGTAGCAAACGGAGTGAGAGATCGATACCGATTAATCGAGGAATGAGGAAAGTTGTGGCAAGCGAATGATTGGTAGGCTTATGATGAAAGAAAGACTTCCAAATTATGGTGGACAAGCAGTAATCGAGGGCGTAATGATGCGGGGAACCCAATCGGTTGCTATGGCTATGCGCGCTCCCGATGGGCATATCGAGATCCATACAGAACTTCTCAGCGGGATTTATAAGAGCCGGTTGATTAAGCTCCCCTTCCTACGCGGATTAATTGCATTATGGGATGCGCTCGGATTGGGAATCCGTTTACTCACTATCTCGGCTAATACTCAGACCGGCGAGGATGAAAAAATCGAAGGAACCACGTTGTACGTAACATTAGCGGTGTCGCTAACCATTGGTGTTGGCTTGTTCTTTCTGGCGCCGGCAGCAGCAGGGCAAGCGTTTGAACGGTTCTTTGGTTGGACTGCCTGGGCGGGTAACCTGGTTGAAGGCTTGATCCGCTTGGGGTTGCTCATCGGTTATATTTGGGCGGTAGGTCAGATGCCTGACATCGCTCGGGTATTCGCTTACCACGGGGCTGAGCACAAAACAATCAATGCATTTGAGGCGGGTTCCGAGCTAACCCCTGCCTGTGTTTCCTCCTTCTCATTGGAACATCCTCGCTGCGGAACGGCATTTCTGCTTACCTTGGTTGTTCTTTCTGTTATACTTTTCTCCCTCTTAGGACCGTTACCGATGGCATGGCGCCTGGCCAGCCGTGTGTTGCTGCTTCCTATTCTCGCGGGAGTGGCTTACGAATACTTGCGCTGGACGGCAAAGCACATCTCCTCCCCCTTGATTCGCTTATTGATAAAACCCAGCCTGGCGTTACAGCATTTAACAACCCGTGAGCCTAGCCTGGAGATGCTTGAAGTCTCGATTGCAGCCTTTAACGAGATGGTGGCCAAAGAACCAGTTATTCCATAGATGAGGTAGCAGCTTCAGTACCCCCCCGGTTCAACGAATTGCGAAGTAATATCGAACGTTCACTCATCATCTAGGTTTGAATGCGAATCCGCTTATACTGAGGCGACTTTATGAAAGTATGGCAAATCATCGCGCTGTGTGTGATGTTCGGTTTTTTCGCAGCAGGGGTCCTATACATAATATCGACACGACCACAGGGGGACGCTATCCGTCTGATTCCCGTTCCTACCCAATCCCCGTACCTGGTGCAGGTAATCGGTGCAATCAACCAACCCGGGGTAGTAGCGGTCCCTATGGGCAGCCGGGTTCAGGATGCCATAGACGCAGCCGGTGGTATGCGGCCGGATGCCGAGATTCAATCTCTCAATCTAGCGCGAATTCTCCAGGACGGAGAGAGGATTTACGTACCTTCAATAGGCGAATACGTGCTAACGAACGCCACCCCTCCACCAGCCAGGCCAGATATCCCCCTCCCTGCTTCTCTGATCAACCTTAATACTGCCTCCCAAGCTGAATTGGAACAACTGCCATCGATTGGTCCCAGTAAAGCTCAAGCTATCCTGGGCTATAGGCAATCCCAAGGTGCGTTTACTTCAATTGATGAACTTCTTGATATTCCTGGAATTGGCCCATCATTGTTTGCGAAAATCAAGGATCTAGTCACAATTGGGGAGAACGATTGAAAAGTAGATATCATCGCGACATTACTCACGACGCTTTATCCGGCGAGTTCAGCTCGATTGTTCTCGAGACCATTATCTGCGCGAATTTGTATCAAGACCGCTTGATGGGTCAGATCGGTCATCCGTATTTTCATTTTGATGATAATTCATTTCAGGTTGCCTATCATTACATAGATATACAGCGAGCAATCATTTCTACGACAATTTCGCAGAGTATGGATCCAACTCCAGCCTGGGAAGCCCTTGGCCGGCTCACTCATGCGGTGCAGGATTTTTATGCACACAGCAATTATGTGTTACTCTGGGTAGAATCCCAATCAACCGGTCAACAACTTAACCCAGAAGACATTGATCCATGTAGTCAACTCATCCTTACATCTCCTAAGTTACGTTCAGGGCGAATCTATCAACCTCTCGAGCTTCTCACGCTGTTACCGGGTTTAGAACGATGGATCAAACTCCTATTACCTCGTGACTCGCATGCCTGGATGAACCTGGATACACCCAAAAGTAGTCCCCTGTTCGCGTATGCCATCGTAGCCGCTCGAAAGCGAACCCGGATTGAGGTTGAACAAGTAATCGCTTCGGTCCAGGTGCAAATGGATTCCCATGCTGTTGCTCGTTTCCGTGGAATGGACGCCACCCTGTAAAGCAGTATAATGGTTCCTATGGAGATAAAAGCAAGACTTGAATCGGAATTAAAAGACGCGATGCGGAACAACGATGATGTGCGCCGTCGAACCATTCGAATGATCCTTACATCGATGAAATTAGCCGAAGTTGAAAAAGGCGCTCCCTTAGAGGAAAACGCGATCCTAGCAATCCTCCAAAAAGAAATCAAAAGTCGTCGCGAATCCGCCCGGGAAGCCCAAAGCGCTTCTCGCCTAGATCTGGTTCAGGATGCAGCTCGGGAGATCGCTGTCGTAGAAAGCTTCTTACCCAAGCAACTTGACCAGCAAGAATTACTGCGCCTGGTTCAGGATACTGTTGCTGAAGTCGGCGCATCCTCTGCTGCCGATATGGGCAAAGTGATGAAGGTACTTCTGCCCAAATTACGCGGTCGGGCCGCAGGCGATCAAGTCAGCCTGGTTGTACGTCAAATCTTGCAAAAAAGTTAACCTATGCCGCACCTTTCAGTCCAGGCTTTTGGACTATTCCTGTCGCGTAGAGCAATCTACCGCTTCGGATTATTGATTCTGGCTGGTTGCCTGGCATATGTTTGCCTGGTTGCACCCATTGCCTTGCGCCCCGCTTCATTTCCCCTCGACATAGGTGATGTTTCTGCACAGGATATTCGCGCCCCACGAGCTATTACGTTTGAGAGCCGTGTACTCACGGAGCAAGCCCGTCAGGCGGCTGCCCGAGCGGTAGATCCAGTTTACCTTCCCGTAGACCCAGGAATTGCCCGCCACCAGATCGAACGGATGCGGGTGTCTTTTGCATTTATCACAACAACCCGCAGTGACATCCATGCCAGCCAGGATGAGAAACTAGGAGATTTACGCCAGCTTGCCGATATTCACCTGTCGTCCGATACTGCAGCACAGCTATTACGACTCAGCGACGTCCGCTGGCAGGCCATTCAGCAAGAGGCTTTGAGTGTCCTCGAACAGATAATGCGCCAGGTCATCCGTGACGATGGGCTGGAGAATGCCCGGCGAAGCACGCCTACCCTGATCAGCCTCTCATTGCCGCAAGATCAGGCAGTTATCGTTTCGGAATTGGTTACCGGGTTTATTATCCCGAATAGCTTGTTCGACGCTGACCAAACAGAGGCGGCTCGGCTGAAAATGAGCGAGGGGGTGACCCCAATTAATCGTTCTTTCATGGCAGGTGAAACCATCGTCCAGACCGGGCAAATCATCACGCCCACCATCCATGAGGTGCTAGATCTATTCGGCCTTGTTCAACCCAAAAACCACAATCTCGATCTGGTTGCAGCAGGCATGTTGGTACTCTTGGTGTGCACCTTTTTAGGCCTTTATTTCAATCGCCGGCGCCCTGCAGTGCTCGAAGACATGCGCAGTCTGCTGATGATTTCTGGTGTATTTCTCGTTTTCCTGGTCGGTGCCCGATTTGTCATCCCCAACCGGACCATCATTCCTTATTTATACCCACTGCCCGCCTTTGGATTAACCATTGCCGCGCTATACAATATGGAACTCGGTTTGGTGCTCTCACTTGTGCTCAGTGTATTGTCGGCTTATGGCCTCCCCAACACACTGGATCTGACCCTCTTTTACACCCTGAGTAGTCTTTGTGGCGTTTTAGCATTGGGCCGAGCTCACCGAATTGGCAACTTCTTTTGGGCGGGGATTATGATCGGAGCCGCGGGCTCGACGGCAATTGTTGCCTACCGTCTCTCCGATTCCATCACAGATTGGATCGGGTTGGCCACACTGATCGGGTCCGCATTTCTCAATGGATTAGCATCAGCCAGTCTGGCGTTAATCATCCAATTCTTATTCTCCCAGGTATTAGGGCTCACCACCGCACTGCAATTGCTAGAACTCTCGCGTCCGGACCATCCGCTCTTGCAGTTCATTTTACGGAATGCTCCAGGGACTTACCAACACAGCCTTCAAGTTGCCAACCTGGCTGAACAAGCAGCAGAGGATATTGGCGCTGACGGATTACTGACACGGGTTGGGGCGCTCTATCATGACGCTGGAAAAGCCATGAATCCCTTGTACTTTATCGAAAACCAGGTCCCGGGGAATTTGAATCCTCACGATGAGCTTGATCCGATCAATAGCGCGAAAACCATCATCCAACATGTCGAAAGCGGTCTTTCTCTTGCGCGAAAGTTTCACCTGCCGCCGCGCATACGCGATTTTGTCGCTGAGCATCATGGCACGATGATTACAAAATATCAATACCATCGAGCGATGGAAAATGCCCAGGAACATCCGGAATTGATCAATCGAGAAGGTTTCCGTTACCCCGGCCCCAGGCCGAGATCGCGTGAAACAGCCCTGATCATGTTAGCTGATAATTGTGAGGCGCGCGCTCGAGCGCAATTACCCAAGGATGACGACGAGTTGATGGATGTGCTCCGCTCTGTTTTCGAGCGCTGTCAGCAAGAAGGTCAGCTCGATGATACTCAACTGACCCTGAAAGATCTCAGGATTGTAATGGAATCATTCGCTTCGACACTCAAAGGAATCCACCACCCGCGTATCCTTTACCCAGAAACCAATCCCTCTTTACCCAATCCTCGCGGTACTCCTGCCGAACTGCCCGAAGGGGATCGTCCTCCAACACCAACATTGGCGCCGCCTGTCGAACCGCAGCAATGAACATCCAGGTTGACGAAGCTTACGAAAACCTGGTTGACCTGGTACATCTCCGGCGTATAGCTCAAATATCCCTGGAACAACAAGCCATTAATCCTCGGGTAGATATGAGTATTGTCATCAGTAGTGATGCTGTTTTGCAACAACTCAACCATGAATTTTTGGGGATCGACGCACCGACGGATGTATTATCTTTTCCATCTGATGAGATTGACCCATCTACTGGAGAACGATACCTGGGGGATATTATCATTTCCTATCCACGCGCCGAATCTCAGGCTCATGAATCCGGCCACCCGATTAATGCTGAAATTGAGCTACTGATTGTCCACGGGGTACTGCACCTCTTAGGTTACGACCACGCTACAGAAGAAGAGAGAAAACGGATGTGGGGCATCCAGGCGATTATTCTAGAACACCTAGGCAATCCGATCAAGGATGTCCCTGGTTAATTATCCGCTTCGAGAAAGAAGCTCGGGGTGATTTCTTTTTTTCGGTCCCGCATGCTTGCATTCCGCTACGCCTTCGCCGGCTGGGGGTATGTATTGCGCACCCAGCGCAATGCATGGATTCACGCTCTGGCTTCTATACTGGCATTGCTCTTCGCTGCCTGGTTGGAGGTGGCATATCGGGACTGGGCTGTGATAATCTTGACCATCGCTCTGGTGTGGACCGCCGAATTAATCAATACCGCCCTGGAAGC
>JAQTMA010000214.1:0-1651 GCA_028714615.1 Anaerolineaceae bacterium
GTTTCGGTGAGTGATGACGATACGAATCTTCTGGCGGTTCCACCGCTTGATCCAACAAATTCAATAAACAAACCTGAAGGAGAAAAAGGTGAAGAAACTAGGGACGATCCAATCCATGATCATTCTTTTCGGCGCAAGCCTGTTCGCGGCGTGCGCGCCAGCCGTAATACCAAACGCAAACTCGGGCGCCCCGGCAGTTAGCGCACCGGTATCCACACCGGTGGTTGCGTCACTTGCCACGAGTAATCAAAGCACGCCCACGGGTATTGCACCGGCGGCCACCCCGCTTGCAATGGCAACTCTAAAATCACCTTCCACAAGTTCTACAAATAACTGCACCGTGCTTTCAAAAGACGATGTGAGCAATATCCTTGGAGAAGCTGTTTTAGAAGTCAGGGATCCATTACACGACGGTGTTCTGTGTGTATACCAAACCAAGACACTGATTCTCGAGGCAAATACTCTGCGTAAGTTTGGCGGCTTAATTAATAGCGTCAGTTACATGCAAGACGTCCGGACAAGAGCCGGCCAAAACGCAATCGATGTTCCGGGATTAGGCGATGAGGCGGTTTACAACGCTGCAACGAAATATATCTTACTCCTCGTGCGCAAGGGCGATCTCGTGTATAGCTTCGGCGTGAGGGGCGTCTCGGGGGATTACCTATCCCTGGAGGCCTCCCAAGCAAAAGAAAAGCCATTGGCCGAGCTTGTCCTAAGTCATCTGCCTTGACCGAGAAGGGCAAAACAAACTGAGTCTACAGGTTATTGATTGCCCACGAAAAACCACATTGCTATCGATAATTTAGCCGGAGGAGAAATCCATAATGCTAACGAAATTCGTTCGATTTGTTGCAAGTTTAGCAGTCATCGTCGGTTTCGCCGGAAACACGGGGGTCGTCCATGCAAGTTCCAGCACACTACCCAGCGCCGACTTGCAGAACCGCGAACCGCTGCATGCATCTCACCCATTACCGCTCGATATCCCCACACTAAACCTTCCACCGGCGAGCTCGCTGGGGGTCCAGTTTGTCCACGTCGCGACAGCGGCAAATACTGCCTGGGATACAACAACCATCGATCATCCATTGACGAATGGCATGCCGGGAGCGCACATCTTCATCACGCCAAACTTCACTCCCGGCGGTGTGGGTGGAGTGAATAATGGCCATCCCACCGGTGTCAAGTATGCTGGCGGTAAGTGGATGATCTTTAACCAGGATGGTACTCAAATTCCGGCCGGCGCGGCGTTTAATGTGATCATCCCAAATTCGGACACGAATGTCTTTGTTCATACGACCCCCAGTAATAATGTTGGCAAAGTCACATACATGAATAACCCGCTTACCAATGGTCAACCGAACGCCATTGTCTTCGTCACACTGAATTATGATCCTGGGGGTGTTTGCGGCGCATGTGTGACAGATAATCACCCCATCGGCGTAGGATATCTCGCTGAAAACGCCAACATGTGGGGGATTTTTAACCAGGACGGTACGGATATGCCGGTCGGCGCCTCGTTCAATGTCTTCGTTCTTTCGGCAGGCGCGGGCGTTTTTGTTCACACCACTACGGCAGGTAACCGGGCGAACGACCACACCTATATCGACAATCCCCTAACGAATGGAAACCCGAATGCGATTGTTTTCGTTAC
>JAQTMA010000214.1:1751-7049 GCA_028714615.1 Anaerolineaceae bacterium
CGACGGTAGCCAATGGAGGATTTATAACGAAGACGGTTCGGCGATGCCGGTCGGCGCCTCATTCAACGTGTTCGTTTCCTCCCTGGTAGGTGCGGGAGTCGGGGTCTTTGTTCATAAGACGGGTCCTGTATTGTGGCCGAATACAACCATCGACAATGCTCTGACGAACGGTAATCCCAATGCAATTATTCTTGTTACGCCGGTTTACAATCCTGGAAACGTTGGAGGCGTGAATGCGAACTATCCAATCGGTGTGCGCTACTTCGGTGTGGATAAAAAATGGGGGATCTTCAGCCAGGACGGAACGAACTTGCTGCCCAATACCGCCTTCAATGTTTACGTGTTTGCAAATTACAAACTCTCTCTGCCACTGGTCATCCGCTGACCTTCAGCGGGATATCCGCGCCTGTATGATGCTGCCATTTAGTTCAAGCATTCTAGTCCATACCCTTGCCAAAAACAGAAAAACCGGGGAAACTTACACCTGATCACCAAATCTGGGAATGGCTGCTAGAAATAAAAGTGGTAGGCATCAATGGCGAAGACAATGGACAATTTCATCGGCTTGGATATCGGTACGACAGGCATAAAAGCCCTGCTCATTAATGAGCAGGGCAATATCTTGTCGACGGCAATGGCTGAATATCCCTTATACTCACCATTTCCATTATGGAGTGAACAGGACCCAGAAGATTGGTGGCGGGGAACAGTGCAGGTGCTCCGCCAATTGGTCGATCAGGCGGGGAATGCAACCAAGGATACCCGCGCTATCGGCCTGACAGGTCAGATGCACGGTGCGGTATTTCTGGATCGACGCCAACAGGTGGTCCGCCGGGCAATACTTTGGAATGATCAACGCACCGCGGCAGAATGCCAGCAAATCACGGATACGGTTGGCTACCAGCGCCTGATTGAAATCACCGGGAACCCGGCGTTAACCGGTTTCCAGGCGCCAAAAATTCTCTGGTTACGGAACAATGAACCCGAATCATATACCCAATTGGATAAGGTTCTGCTCCCGAAGGATTACATCCGTCTAAAACTAACAGGAGAATTCGCGTCCGACTGTTCCGATGCGGCCGGGACGCTCCTGATGGATTTGCGCAAACGCGATTGGAGCAACGAATTACTCCAAGCGCTAGAAATTCCTCTGAATTGGTTGCCGCGGGTCTACGAAGGGTCGCAGGTGACTGGGAGGTTGTTACCGGAAATCGCCGAACTGGTCGGACTGCCGGCAGATACCCCTGTGGTCGCAGGTGGCGGAGATAATGCGGCGGCTGCGGTAGGAACGGGTATCGTACGTCAAGGCCTGGTGAGCAGCAGCATCGGTACTAGCGGCGTATTATTTGCCCATAGCGATGCAATCACTTTGGATCCACAGGGCAGGCTGCATACATTTTGTCATGCGGTGCCTGGCAAGTATCATCTCATGGCTGTGACTCTCTCCGCTGGTAACTCTTTCCGTTGGTTGCGGGATAGCTATCAGGCCGTTAGCAGCGAATTGGGTGGGGGAACTGCACGGATCGATTACGGTATGCTGACCGCCCAGGCATCCAAAGTCGATCCTGGTAGCGATGGGCTCGTCTTCCTGCCATACCTGACAGGCGAAAGAACCCCCCACCTCGATCCCCTGGCGTCTGGTGCGTTTGTAGGGTTGACGAGTCGTCACACGATGGCGCATCTCATCCGGGCAGTCATGGAGGGGGTAGTTTTTTCTCTGCGAGATGGATTGGAGATCATGCGCGGGTTGGAGGTGCCCATCCAGCAAGTACGCGCGATCGGGGGTGGTGGAAAAAGCCCGCTGTGGCGCCAGATGCAGGCGGATATCTTCGGTTGCGAAGTGGTCAATTTGGAAGTGGAAGAAGGCCCTGCCTATGGTGCTGCCTTGTTGGCCAGCGCTGCAGATCAGGATGGCGCCGGTGTATCCGCCGTATCGGAACGCTGGGTGCGTACGAAAGGCGGCCTGGCGCCTGTGCCAGGCGCAGCCGAGCGTTACCAACAGGTCTATGCGGTATATCGCGGTTTGTACAGCAAGATGAAAGAGGAAATGCACCAACTAGCAAGCATCGTGATGAGCTGAACCCCGGCGTACAATATCCGGGATCTCCTGGCCCATTTCTGGAATATGCTGCCGAGTGAAAAACGAATCGCAGCGCCACGAATGGGTCGCGACGAGCCACAATAAATAATAATGGGAGGGACGCATGAACCATACATTCAACGGCCTGGGTATGAACCTTGGATCGCTTTCGCAACTCTCCAATGCGCAGACCCGCTCGATCAGCGCCGAAAATCCTACAGGCGCCAAGGGCCAGGGGGGCATGGCCACGGAGGGAAGCGGAGCGGATGCTGCGCGCGAATTGGGGCGGGGGTGGAAGCTCTCCCCTTGTGTATCTCTGGCCAGCCGCTCTACCACCGTCCTGGCCGACATCCAAGGTCCTGGCGCGATCCAGCACATCTGGATGACAATTGATCCACATGCCTGGCGCCAGTTGGTTTTACGCTTTTATTGGGATGCAGAAGAAACTCCTTCTATCGAAGTACCGCTGGGGGATTTTTTCTGTAACGGGTGGGGAGTGCGCTGCAACGTCAATTCCTTGCCGGTGGCAGTTAATCCGGCGGGTGGCTTCAATTGCTACTGGGAAATGCCTTTCCTGAAGCACGCCCGCATCACGGTGGAGAATCTCTCGTCGGAGGTGGTGCGGGATTTCTTCTGGCAGATCACCTATACCTTGACGGAGGTGCCTGAGGAATGCGCCTATCTGCACGCCCAATGGCGGCGCAGCCAACCAGTGCAACCCGGTCAGGTGCACACCCTGCTGGACGGTGTTCGCGGGCAGGGGCATTATGTGGGTACCTATCTGGCTTGGGGAGTGCATCACAATGGCTGGTGGGGTGAGGGCGAAATCAAGTTTTACCTGGACGGGGACCGGGAGTGGCCTACTATTTGCGGAACAGGCACGGAGGATTACTTTGGCGGAGCCTGGGGTTTTGAAATGCCTCCGGGACATTACGGGTTATACTCCACTCCCTTTGCTGGCATGCCGCAGGTGATTCAGCCAGATGGACTTTCTCAGAGCCAGCAGCGCTTTGGGCTGTATCGCTGGCACGTAATGGATCCCATCCGCTTTCAGAATGACCTGCGAGTGACCATCCAGGATCTGGGCTGGCGGGCGCCGCTGGATGGGCTTCGTCGCTATCATGCCCGCCAGGATGATATTGCCTCGACAGCAATTTGGTACCAGACTGAGCCGCATGCACCTTTCCCCACGTTGCCTGGGCTGAACGAATTGGAGATCATCTAAACCAGCGCAGGCGTATGATGTGTCCTATCTTGGTATTTGGGCGGAGAGGAATAGCATAATCACCAGATTGCTATTGCGCTTGAACCAGCGAGTAGATAAGACGACTCCCTGGAGCAGACTATGATTAACAGTCGGGTGAGCTTTCGGAACCCGGGGCAGAAAAGCCCTGGAACCCGTAATTCAAATGTTTATTGATCAGAGCTATGAATTAATTTACCACACCCGTACATGATAGAATTGATGGATCAATTATTCTTCGGAGGGATTTATGACGAATGGGGTAAAGATATCTTCTACATATAATCCTAAAGCAGATTTTGTCCTATATGAGGGAGATTGTTTAACGTTATTGCCAACCATTCCTAACAATTCAGTGCAGTTGGTGGTAACGTCTCCTCCTTATAATCTCGGCAAACCTTACGAAAGTAAACAGAAAATCCAACACTACCTGGATGGACAAAAAGAGGTAATTAGGCAATGCGTCAGAACACTTAAATCGCAAGGGTCTATCTGTTGGCAGGTTGGTAATTATGTTGATAACGGTGAGATAATTCCGTTAGATATTCTTCTCTATCCAATTTTTGCCGATCTGGGCTTACGCCTTCGAAATCGGATTGTCTGGACCTTTGGACACGGCCTCCATGCTTCCAAGCGTTTTTCTGGTCGATACGAGGTCATTTTATGGTTTACCAAAAGTGATGAATACGTATTTAATCTGGATGCGGTACGTGTACCCCAGAAGTACCCCAACAAGAAACACTTTAAAGGACCGCATAAAGGTGAGCTATCAGGGAATCCCTTGGGGAAAAATCCCGAAGATGTTTGGGATATTCCAAACGTCAAATCAAACCATATCGAAAAAACCGAACATCCGGCTCAATTTCCAGTCGAACTGGTTGAACGTTTGGTACTCTCCCTATCGAATGAAAACGATTGGGTGTTTGATCCATACCTGGGATCGGGTACTACCGCAATCGCGTCCCTTATTCATAACCGAAAAGCGATGGGCTCGGAACTCGTGCCAGAATATAATCAAATTACCAAAAACAGGGTTGATTTAGCCGAACAAGGGCTTTTACAAATTCGGCCAAGGAACCGGGATGTGTACGATCCGGAGAATCCGGGTTCTGCAGTCCCTCCACAGCTCGTCAAAATTGGTTCACCCATCCAACCTGTTCTTCTTGAAAGTCATGCCGACTAC
Organism: Anaerolineaceae bacterium; assembly: GCA_028714615.1. The sequence goes on from JAQTMA010000214.1 coordinate 6,258, forward strand.
ATCACCAAAGAAGGCGATAATGAGAATCGTCCATGAGTATTCCCATTTAGGTGGCTCCGAAATTCTCCAGGTTCGATACCCACAAATTAATCAAGAGATTTTTGACGTTATAGCCAATGTTGTGCCCCACCGATCTAAGGAGAGCAAGGAAAAAAACATGATGGGAAAGATGTTATTTTCCCCGACTGATATGAATGTTCAATTCTTGGGAAAATTTAGGGAGAAGGGCTTTCGAGAAATCCGGGACCACTATACCATTACAGTACCAAACACCCACATTGTCATTCCAGGAGCGTATAAACAAGTAGATTTTGCCAAAGAAAAAGTCTTAGTCGAAGTGCAGTTTGGGAAATATGCATTTATGTTTTATGACATGGCGAAGTTCCAATATTTTTTCAACGAAAACCATGCAGATGTGGGGGTAGAGATTGTGCCTTGCCATGCTTTACAATCGGAAATGTCATCCGGAGTTTCCTATGGGGAACAGTTGATCTACGACATTGAACGATTGAAGAGACATTTCCCGGCTGTATCCGTAAAGGTGATTCTGGTCGATATCGACTTACCCCCCGAACAGCCTGATCAGCGTTGATCACTAGGGAAAACCCAAAAAGTTCAGATGCCCCCGGCGCGAGTCGAACGCGCAACCATCTGATCCGAAGTCAGGCGCTCTGTCCATTGAGCTACGAGGGCATATTGTGGCATTATACCGCAAATACCACACCCCATCGGGTAAAATATTAGGCACCAACTTACTGCCCGAGGTATTCTGAATGAGCAAACTAGACGAGT
>JAQTMA010000215.1 GCA_028714615.1 Anaerolineaceae bacterium
AAGTTCCGCATGCGCGATATGTTCCCGGGGTGCGAATTCGATATCGTGGGGGAGCCGAGCGACATCGAGGCGGCGCGGCGTTTAGCCCATGCTGATCGCCTGCAGTTCCTATGGTGGGCGTGTTCCCTCGTAGAGGCCGTGCCGGGGGGCAGTCATAAGGAATATCGGGGTGGGATTACGGACTCGGGTGAGGGGATCGATGCCATTAAGGTGTTTGTGGATGACGCCAGCCATGCGCCCAAGCAGGTGCTCATTCAAGTCAGGAGCCCGGTAAATCCCGAGAATCTTCGCGCTTTGCTGGCGCTGCTTGATGGGGAGAAGGCGCCGCTGGGATTGCTGATTACCCTCGAACCCCCCACGACAGAAATGATCGAGCAAGCACAAGGGGCCGGTGTATATCACTCGCAACTGTGGGATAAAGAATACCCTCGCATCCAAATCGTCGAGATTGCGCACCTGCTGAACGGCCACGAACCGTTGCTACCTCCGTCCTCGGGAGCATTCAAGAAGGCTGAACGGGTCGCTCAAAAGGACCCACAACAGTCTAAATTGAAATTCTAATGGCTCCCGGTGATCCAAGGTACCGGATCAGTATCTAGTTGTACCGATCTACCGCCAAATCAGCGACTTGTGATTTGTCCTATACCATCAGCCTCCAGGGTAAGGATACGGGCGATACAAGCTTGCAGAATCTTGGTACAACCAGGCAGTTTATCTGTCCAACCGGAACGTTCATCGTGAACTTACCGGTTGTACGGAGCAACTGACCGGTACCATCAAGCGGGTCCTGGCCTGACTGGATTTCCCAGGAATATATGGGCAGTCGGCATTCAGTGGCAACTGGCTGTTCCTGAGTCTGTGAAGCTGCCGCTGACCGGGATGAACTGCCAATCGTAACTGGTCGGATGCAGGGTGAATTTCAGCACGCCAAATTCGGTGTTCTGGCGTACCAGGCTATTGGGTTGGATGATGGTCCAGGGAGTGTCGTTGCTTCCTCCGGTGCCGGCCACAAACTGGACGATGCCCTGGGTAGGATCCACCACACCATCCAGGTTCTGGGGAGCGAAGCGCTCGTAGTCGTGGTCGTGGCCTGACAGCATGACTTCCACCCCGGCGTCGTACAGCATCTGCACCAGCGGGCGCATAAAAGCGTTATTCCCCCATTCCCCTGAACTGTAGTAGGGATGGTGCCAGTAAGCCAGGCTGCAAAGGGTTGGATGAGCAGACAGATCAGCTTTGAGCCACTTCCCCTGAGGTGAGCTGCTGCCGCACCCGCCTGCATCGCTGCAATCGCTGTTTAAAACAATGATATGCCAGGCGCCCAGGTCATAGCTGTAATATCCCTGGGTCGGATTGCCTGCCGCAGCGCCGTAGTAGCTGAAATACCCCGCTGCTCCTGCAGTCAGGTAATCGTGGTTGCCGGGGGCCGGCCGGATCACTGGCTTGAATGCACCCCAATTGGGATCGTAACAGGTCTGGTATTCTATCAAGGCCCCGCTTTCATAAGCATTATCTCCCAGGGTAAAAACTGTGCCAGGATTCTTGGCCAGGATCGCTGCGGTCTGAGCGCTCCCACCAGCGCCGCACCGGGCGATATCGCCGGCGCCGATGAGCACCGGGTCATTTTTATTGGGCGTCTGTGTCGTCGTCGGCGTTCTTGTGGGGGTGGGGGTTCGGGTGGGAGTGGGAGTCCGGGTAGGAGTGGCTGTGGCTGTAGCCGTCGGTGTGAGTGTGGCAGTTGGCGTGAAGGTTGGTGAGGCAGTCGGCGTAAGGGTAGGGGTAGGGCTAGCGCTGGCGGCGACCGTCGCTGTCGCTGTAGCACTGGGCCCCGGATTCCCAACCCCGCCGGGTTTCAACACTGCCGGTAAGAAGAGCCGCATGGACAACGTTTGAGCGGAAACCGGCGTTCCAGCAGCTAGGGCAGCGCCGGTCACCCCAGAAAGGGGTTGAAAAGCTGCCAGGATGATACCTAGCACGAAAATACCGATAAGGCAATACTTCCAGATTTGATTCATGACCTAATATGAGTGAAATGTCTGATAATTGACCCGCCGTTGCTTCCAAAGCCAATCGGCGAGCAACTGTCCACCGCCATAATTGAATTTGTTGTTTTTTGGTAGGGCGATTTAGCCCTTTCGTTTGCTACCCCCCAGTATAGGCTCCCATCCACCCGGGTGAAACGATCTATGATCGTTTTCAGCCGGTCGAGTAAAGAAAAGCATCTCTGCAATATGTTGCTATCAATTATGATTATACGGATAAAATTAGTCTTGTAAATCGCTTGAAGGGGTTATTTTTCCAAATCCATAGGAGGCTGCGTGATTCATAACCGTATGTATGGAGAAATTGCATCCTGGTTCCATTTGTTGACGGCGCCTGAAGAGTATGCTGAAGAGGCTGAGATTTATCGAAAAGTGCTGCAACAATTCGTTCCGAACGCCACCACGATGCTGGAACTGGGCAGTGGTGGGGGGAATAACGCTTCGCACTTAAAGAAGCATTTCGCAATGACCCTGGTGGACCTCTCGCCGGAGATGCTAGAGCTCAGCCGGGGCTTGAACCCGGACCTCGAACACCTCCAGGGGGATATGCGTACGGTGCGGTTGGAGCGACTATTCGATGTGGTTTTCATTCACGACGCCATCTCGTACATGACCAGCCTGGATGACCTGCGCCTGGCGGTACAGACGGCGTTCGTGCACTGCCAGCCCAGCGGGGTGGTGCTGCTGGTTCCCGACGATACCCGCGAAACGTTCAAACCCACGACGGAATGCGGGGGGCATGACGGCAGCGATCGCTCGATGCGTTACCTGGAATGGAAATGGGACCCTGACCCGTCAGACAGTACTTATCTGATCGATTATGCCTATCTATTGCGTGAGGCAGATGGCTCGGTTCGAGCTCTGACCGACCGGCACACCTGCGGCCTTTTCAGCCGGGTGGAGTGGCTGGCGGCGATGCAGCAGGAGGGATTCCAGGCGCAGATTCTGCCCTTCGAACATAGCGAAGTGGAGCCGGATTCGATCGGGATTTTCCTGGGAATTAAGAAGTCGTCCGGGTAGGGGCATGGGGATGAGGGTTGTAGTTATTCATTGGGTGTCCCCCGGGCAAGGATGCCCGGAGGACAATGACTAACATCGCTAATAATGTTTACAGCCCCATCCCCTGCGCGATGAGGCCGAATCGCGCTGGACTGCGGAAAAGTTGATGGCAGCTCCTCATATAGTCGCGCTCCGTCAAGATGAACCTTGACAAGGTTTCAAACCTTGTCAAGGTTAGCAATTGGGAATCATCCCGAGCCGAGGAGTCCGCCATCATTTCGGTTCATCACCCCTCCACCCACTTCCATCTGTATCTCGACGCGAACTGGTTGACAAAAATCGTGGAAGTCGCGAATAACCCTGCAGCTCGGGGGCTTGCACCACGCAGCCGATGAGGAACTTGCCCAGTCCCTGGTTCCGGTAGACGGGATCGATGAATACATCACACAACCAGTAGAAGGTGGCGTAATCGGTGGCCTCGTGAACCCATTCCATCCATTTGCCTCCTTGGATTTCTTCGTGTCCTTCGCGGTTCGATTATTCCATGCAACTCTTCAGGAAATTGCGCGTACATCTATTATGAAACAATCGATTTGAGAGGATGAACATGTACACAACCGTAGTAGATAAACGCGATAACCCCGGCTGCCTGATCCAGTTGCTGTGGTTTGCCCTGGTAGGCTGGTGGTTGGGACAACTCTGGATTGCGGTGGCCTGGTTCCTGATGGTCACCATCGTTGGCATCCCTTTAGGCGTGATGATGCTGAACAAGCTGCCGCGGGTGATCGCTTTACGCGACGAGGCGCACCGGGTAGCCGTTAGCGCTCGCGGCGATGGAATGCTCGTGCAGCGAGAGATCGCCGTACCCGAGACGGATATGCTGGTGCGCGCTCTGTATTTCATTGTAATCGGTTGGTGGCTGAGCGCGCTTTGGATGGAAGCTGCGTACGCCATTTCTCTGACGGTGATTGGGCTGCCGGTAGGTTTTTGGATGTTCGACCGAGTCCCGACGGTGGTGTCGCTGAAGCACAGCTAGGAATTTTGGGCACGGATTACACGGATCACCCCGGATAAGAGCGTCAACAAAGCTTTTTCCGGGGTGATCCGTGTAATCCGTGCCCAAAAAATATTAAGGTTCTTTGCAACCGGATGGTATATACTTAACCATCCTTCATCCTTGGAGTTCGTCATGCCATCTGCTGCTTATCATTTTCCTACCGGATTTTTATGGGGCACGGCTACCGCTTCCCACCAGGTGGAAGGAAATAATACCAACAACAACTGGTATGCCTGGGAGCAATCCGGACATATCAAAACTGGAGACAAGGCCGGATTGGCCTGCGATTGGTGGGGGGGACGCTGGAAAGAGGATTTCGACAGGGCGGCGGAGTTAGGGCAAAACGCGCATCGCCTATCGGTAGAGTGGAGCCGTATCCAACCCGCACCTGATCGCTGGGACGAGCACGCCCTGGATTACTACCGCGAGATCGTGCGCGGGCTGCTGGAGCGTGGGATGACTCCCATGGTCACCCTGCACCACTTCACCAATCCGCTCTGGTTGGAAGAGCGCTGCGGCTGGGAATGCGCCGACATGCCCAAATTATTTGCGACGTTTGTGGGTAAGGTGGTGGAAGCACTCAAGGAATATGTCTCCCTCTGGGTGACAATTAACGAACCCAACGTGATTGTGTACTCAGGTTATCTCAGCGATGATTTTCCGACCGCACACAAAGGGCTCGCACCGGCTTTTCTGGTCTATGAAAACCTGGTGCGCGGGCATGCCGCCGCTTATGCGGCAATCCACGCGGTGCAGCGTACAGCGCGGGTGGGCATCGCGTTGAACTACCGCGGATTTATCCCGGCGCGGTCGTGGCTGCCAATGGACCACTGGGTCTCAGGTCTGCAGCACCGTATTTTCAATGAATTCTTTCCTAAGGCGCTTCAAACGGGTGTGCTGGACTATGTGTATAAGCGCGTTTCCGTTCCTGAGGCCGCCCACACCCAGGACTTTTTGGGGGTGAACTATTATACACGCGACCACGTGGCGTTTACGCTGACTTCACCACGCACGCTGTTCGGGCGCAACTTTTTCCCCCAGGGCGCCGATTTGAGCGACAGCGCCTTTATCTCGAACGATCCGGAAGGTATGTTCGAGGCTTTGCAGTTCGGGCGTAAGTTTGGAGTGCCCTTGTTGATCACCGAGAACGGGCTGGACTGCGCGGACGACCACATCCGCCCACGCTACCTCGTCCAGCATCTGCACCAGGTGTGGCGAGCGGTCAACTTCAACTGGCCGATCAAGGGGTATTTCCATTGGACACTGGTGGATAATTTTGAGTGGGAGCGCGGTTGGTCGCAGCGTTTCGGCCTGTGGGAGCTGGATACGCAGACGCAAATTCGGCGCAAGCGTCCCAGCGCGGACCTATATGGGGCCATCTGCAAGGAGAACGGGATCACCTCAGAAATGGTGGCGCGTTACGCCCCCGAGGTCTTCCCGAAGCTGTTTCCATAAGGGCTTTAACCACGGATTTCACGGATTTCGCAGATAGTTAATCAAGGATAAAAAATATCCGCTAATTTGGGAACATTTCACACTTAGCGGATAAATGTCTGTTAAAATCTGTGTAATCTGTGAAATCTGTGGGGTCAGTTTTTGAGTAAATAATCTAGCGCGTATTTTGCATCTTGATAGGTATAGTTTGCCTCAAGGGCTTTTTTGAAGTCAGCTTCGGCGCCGGCCTTGTCACCCTGGCGGTAACGGCCCCACCCTTGCCACAGCAATGCCTCTTCGGAATTAGCAGTGCGCTGCAGCGCATAGTCGACCAGGGCCATCAGGTCATCGGTGCGCCCGGAATGGAAGTAAGCCAAGAAAGGTCCGAACTGGTAGCGCAGCATGCGTTGGGGCAGGCCGATCGTGCGGGCGGTGTCATAGGCGACGGCAGCTTCGGTGTAGTGTTCGAAATACACCTGGTTGGTGCCCACGTTGAACCACGCGAACGCATCCTGGGGATTGGCCGCAGCCTCAGCCTGAGCGGTTTTGAGGGCGTTAGCCCGGTTGGTGTCCAGATCCCAATCGGAGCCCAGGATGGACTTGACCGTCTCTTCCTGCTCGGGCGGATAGAGCAGGAGTAGCACCCGGTTGAAAGCTTTCCAGTTGTCGTCTACTTCCTGATAAGCCACCGGGTGATCTGCTCCGGCAAATGAATCCTGGGTGATGAAGATACCCTGGGCGTCATTGTAGCCGGTGATCAGCAGGTAATGCCCGGCCCACCGGTCGTCGTTCGGCCAGTAACCTTCTGCCATCTTGAAGGTCTCTTCGATCATCACCGGGATTCCGGCAGCCATGAAGCGTTTTAGGGTATCCAGGGTCATACCCACGCGGTATTCCATTCTGAGCCAACCGGCCTGGGTGTGGGCGAAATAGGCCAACTCTTCCACGTTCACGTTGCGGTCCTCGGGCTTGGGCTTAACCAGCTTCTCGATGGTGGTCTGATCGCCTTCCCAGCCGTAGAAATGCAGATACATTGAGAGTGTGGTTGGGCCGCAGCTATTAATGCCCTGCTTTTCCCACTTGGGTGGAGTCAGGATAACCTCGGCCGGGGGAGGCGCCGGGGTGACAGTGGGCGGCAACGTTGGGCTGGGACGGGCCTGCTGCGTCGTAATGGGTTGCGTGAGGACGGCGGTTTGGGTCGGCGCGGGGGTGAGCGTGGCAAAAGCACGCGGGGTTGGCATCGGTCCGGCCGGATACAGTACACCGCGTACGTAGGTGGTGGCAAAATCGATTCGCCAGGCCAGGTGGGCCTGGACGGTGGGGATCTGGTAAATGAGGAAGAACAGCAGGATGGCGCTGACAGCCCCGCTGAGGAATTTGATGGTAAAGGATCGGTGCATGGTGACAATTGTACCATCGTCGGATCAGGCTCTCGCGCCAGGCGCCCGGAGGGTGGTCAG
>JAQTMA010000216.1 GCA_028714615.1 Anaerolineaceae bacterium
TGGTCCAAATCGCCCTCGGAGTGTTGATCTGGTTAGGCATCGGGGTGACCCTGGTCCCGGTGCACATGTTGGTTGGCACCCTTCTCGTCGTGAGTCTGTGGGTTTTGGCCCTTGTCGCCTGGCGTTTGGGTGTTCCTACAGGGCTACCGTTGGTCGCATTTTTATGGGGCATCCTGGTGGTAGTCCTCGGTGTGACCCAAGGAGGGCTATTACCCGGGCAAGCCCACTGGGTGGTTCGGGTTGTACACCTGCTGGTAGGTTTGGGCGCCATCGGCCAGGCGGAGAGGTTAGCTTCGCGAATTGGGCAACGGCAAGGGAGCATTCTCCAAACGTAAACGGATAAAGCTTGCTTCGGGTACAATAAGCATGTGCCCATCGAATTTAGAACGACGGAATCTGTTGTATTGCCGTACGACGTACCATTTTTTGCGCAGATCGCCAGCCCGGAGTGGATAAGCCCGATATTTGACGCGGGTTGTGACCCAACCTGGGATCCAGCCTGGAATACTTTCGGGACTGAAGATGCCGCTCTGTATCGCTATTGGGCTCCGCGCGCCTGTGGGATTGCTTGCGTCAAGATGGTTGTCGAAGCTTTGGGTGGACCGCTCCGCTCGATGATGAACTGGGTGGAGCTTGGATTGGAACGCGAAGGGTATCTGCTGAGGCGCGAACCAGATGGAAGCTTGCATGAGTCGGGTTGGAAGCACAGCGCCCTGGCTGACTTGCTCACTAGCGCCGGATTCCCTGCCCGCTCCGTTCAAACCAACCCGACCCAAATGGTCGGTGTGCTTCGACAGGAAAAACCGATTATCGTCTCGATTTCCTATGAGCTGGGAACCGACCGACCGGTCACACACAACAATGGTCATATGGGTGTCGTCACCGGCTGTGATTTAATAGAAAACCAGCCGGTGGCAGTCTATTTACATAACCCATCCGGCCGCACTACAGCTATGCGCATTCACGCTCGCATTCCTATTGACCAGTTTTCACAAGGGTTTTCCGGGCGGGCAATTTTCCTTGATTAACCCAGCCGACCTTCACCTAGTGAGCCACATAACCGAGTGATTCCGGGAACCAAATCGGGACAGATATCATCCATAGGGTGGAGGACTCATGCTCATGAAAACAAGGGTATTCACCGGTCTTTTAATCACTCTCGGGTTGTCTGCCTGTGCGTTTCAGGGTACCCAGGTGCAGGTCACACCTGGGAATAAGATGCAATCGACCTTATCCTCAGCGCCTACCCAACTCTATTTACCTGTTCTATCCTCTGGCGTCACCCCCACCTCTGGCCCGTCCGTGACCCTCTCACCGACCGTTTCCATTGCGCCCCTTGAAGCCGATCGCATCCAGAATATGGAGTTCACGCTGCCAGTCACCCAGAAAACTGTTAGGCTTTCCGGTGGAAAATACCAATCCGGCTCAGGTCCCGACTACTTGGAAGTCGGGATAGCTAGCCTGATTGCAGAAGGTGATTTAAATGGTGACGGAGTTGCAGATGCAGCTCTCGTGCTGGCGGAGAACACGGGTGGAACCGGACGATTTGAGTCCCTGATTGTTGTGCTCAATCAGAATGGGAATCCCATCCAGGCTGCTTCTACTCAGCTCGGCGACCGGGTAAAGATCGACGCACTCACGATACAGGATGAGCGGATTATGATCGATATGGTTAGCCACGCCCCTAACGATCCGTTATGCTGCCCATCCGTTCCGGTTGCCCAGACTTTCCGGTTGAGCCCGGCTGGTCTGCTGGTCGATCAGGTCACAACCAAGACACCCGACGGGAAGGAACGCACTATTCATATCGATAGCCCGGCGGATGGTACCCAGGCCGGTGATGCGGTCCAGGTGAAGGGCAGCGAAACCATTTCGCCTTTCGAGAACACGCTGGCTTATCGCCTTTATGATGAAAAAAACACCTTACTTGCCGAGGGGTCTTTCCAACTGATCGCTCATGAGGCGGGTGCTCCGGCTGTATTCGCGACAGCACTCGACCTCACCAAAGTGCCCGGTGGGAGCGCCTTCCGCCTGCAAATTCTTGACATCAGCGCGGCGGATGGTTCAACGCTAGCCATGGATTCTGTGAGATTGATCCACAAATAAAGATCTCAGCCGGAACAACAATCTTCAATCTCCCCGTTCGGCCAACGATCGAGCTTCAACGATATAAGCCAGGCTTTGGTGCCTGAAATACGTGGTGTATAGCTCGGCGTAATGCCCACCTTGCGCTAACAGACCATCGTGATTCCCCTCTTCGATAATTCGCCCATTGGCCATTACGATGATGCGGTCCGCCGATTTGACCGTAGTTAAACGATGGGCAATCAAGATGCTGGTCGCGCTTTTCAGGATCAGGTTGAGCGCCTGCTGGATCTGCCATTCCGTGAACGGGTCGATGCTGGCTGTGGCTTCGTCCAGGATGAAGATAGCCGGGTGCTGCACCAACACGCGCATCAAGGAAACCAACTGGCGCTGCCCCATAGAGAGGCGCGCACCCCGTTCCCCCACCTCAGTTCGTAAGCCTTCGGGCAAAGTTTCGATCCACTCGCCATCGCCAATCTGTTTGGCGATCTTTTCGATCTCGGTTACCGTCGCGCCAGGGCACGCGTAGCGAATATTCTCGATGACCGTCCCGGAGAAAAGGAAAGGGATTTGCGAGACGATCCCCAGGTGTCTGCGGTACGCCGCCAGGTCAAAGCCACGGATGTCCTGGTCATCAATCAAAATCTTGCCACCCTGGTACTCGTAGAAGCGGGCGATGAGCTTTGCGACGGAAGATTTCCCCGCACCGGTATGCCCGACCAGGGCGACCGTTTCTCCCGCCTGGATGTGCAGGTCAAAATCGGCCAGCACCGGTTCGGTATCCTTGTAATGGAATTGGACTTGATCGAAATCAACCTGGCCACGCAGCTTGGGGACGGGAAGGTTATCCACCTGGATGACGGCCGGATCAGCGTCGATCAAAGCGAAAACCCGCTCAGCGGCGGATAGCCCGTTCTGAATCTGCGTCCAGAAGGACGACAGGTTCATGATTGGGAAAAGAAAGCGGTCCAGGCTGAGTAAGAAAAGGTACCAGGCGCCTGCAGTGACTAGCCCTTGGGTAACCGAGATGCCGCCTGCATAGATCATGACAGCCGTCGCGATCCCACCCAGCGCGTTTAACGTCGGGAAGACGATCGTAAGAGTCAGTCCTCGCCGCCAGTTGACCTGGTAGGAAGTCTGGTTGGCTTTATCGAAATCGCGATAAATACTGGCTTCCTGGCGGAAGTTTTTTGCAACGGCGATGCCGCTCACCGTCTCTTTGATCGTGGAATTGACATTCGCCATAGCCTGCATGCCCCTGGTGGTCACCCGGCGCGCCAGGCGGCGGTAGCTGATACCCAGGCCGAAGACAATAGGGATCAGGGCGAAAACGTACAAGGAGAGACGCCAATCGATCCGAACCATCACCACCGAAAGGATCAGCGCTTCAACGAATTGGGTGATTACATCCGTCACCAGAGACACCAGATCGCCAAAATCGCGTGTGTCGGTGGTGATGCGCGATTGGACCCGCCCTGATGAGAACTCGTCGTAAAAAGATAAATCGTGGCCGGTAGCTGCCCGGAAAGCTACGGAAGCCAGGGTCATGACCACTTCTGCGATGGCGCGTGCGATCAAGCGCCGGCTGCCCCAGTTGGCCGTCCAGGAGACCAGCCCGGCTAACAATACCGCGCCGGCGATCAACGCGATGGCGCCCAGCGAGGGCTTGGTCCCCAACAGATCAACTCCCCGCGAGACGATGATTGGCATCATCGCGCCGGCTGCCGATACGACCATTACAAGCGTAGCAACGGCGATAATTCGCGTCTTTTGAGGTGCAAAGTATTGGATAATGCGCTTCACCAGAACCTGGTCTGGATACTGGCGGTCGTATTTTTCAGCGTTAAGTCCGGTGAAAAAGCCCATAAATCGTTATAATTCCGAAAATATCCTGCGGTATGACTCGGACGTGTGCATCAGTTCTTCGTGGGTACCGACGGCGGCCAATTTGCCTTTACGCATGACCAGGATAAGATCCGCCCAGCGAATCTGGGAGAGGCGGTGGGTGATGACAAACGTAGTCCGGCCGCGGGCAGCCCGATAAATGGCGCGCTGGATCTTGTCCTCGGTAGCGCTATCGATTGCACTGGTGGAATCATCCAGGATCAGGATGCGCGGGTCGGTCAAAAAGGCGCGAGCTAGAGCCAGGCGTTGGCGCTGCCCTCCCGACAGAGTGACCCCGCGTTCACCGATGACGGTATCATAGCCATCCTTAAAAGAGGTGACAAACTCATGCGCCTGGGCAGCCTGGCTGGCGGCTTCGATCTCTTTTGAGGTAGCACCCGGTTTTCCGAAGGCAATATTGTCGGCAATCGAGCGTGAAAACAGGAATATATCCTGTTCGATGATGGAAATGCCGCGCCGTAATGTCTCCAGATTCCACGCACGTACATCCACGCCATCCACCAGCACCTGCCCGCTGGTTACATCATAGGTCCGATTGATCAGACGCGCCAGGGTGGTTTTCCCAAAGCCGGTCTGTCCAACAATTGCCACAGTTTGCCCGGGTTTTACTTTGAAGGTTATGTTCTGTACAACTGGATCCGTCTGATAGGCAAATGAAACGTTGCGGAACTCGACTTCACCGCGCATCGAGCCGGAATACCCGCTAGTGTTCTGATCGAGGTTGTCTTCACGGGACATCAATTCGAGAATGCGCCGGGCGCCAGCCAGACCCAGGGCGATGCGTGAATAAGCCCAGATGGAGGTCCAGGTTGGGAAATCCAACATGAGCAACAGGCCAAAGTAGCCCACCACCTGGCCAACGTTGAGCAACCCCATATGAAAGAGAACCAGTGCGTGGAACAAGCCAAACGCGTAGGTCGACGCCAATACCAGATACGGTAGGAAACGAGCCTCCAGATCACCCTGGCGTACCGCCGCATTGCGGAAGCGCTGAGCATTTGCCAGGAAACGATCCACTTCGCTGTGCTCCTGCGAGGCGCCTTTGACAGTCTCGATCCCATCCAACGCTTCGGCCAGCCGCGTATTCAAGATACCGAAGGAAGAACGCACCTCGTCGGTGATCGGGGCAAGCGATCGCATGTAAATCCGTAAAGTGATGGCAAACAGAATGGTAAAGATCACCGGAGCCAACAAGAGGGATGGATGGTAAGCCGGAGCGAGGATCAGGGGCATGATCAAGAAGTTCAGGGACCCTACAACCTGGTTGATGCCCGGGCTGAACAAGTAATTGACCTCGCGGACATCGTTAGTGGCCCGCGCCATGGTGTCTCCCACCGGCTGGAGATTGTGAAAGGTCATACTCTTGCCGAGCAGACAGGCATACAGCTCATCGCGCACATCCCGCTCCACCCGTTGCGCGAGCAGCTCGAAACCGAAATTGCGTCCTAATTGAAGTACTCCCCGCGCTACCTGGGAGATACCGACCAGAAGCGCCAATTGGAGTAAACGTTGAATTTGCGGGACCGGGGCAATGATCAAATTGATAGCATTGCCGATCTGTACCTGCAGGTAGGCTGCCAGAGCCGCATTGGTGAACGCACCGAACATGGCGATCAAGATGATCGGCCAATATCGCCAGGCGTGTGAAGCGACCCAGCGTACCGGGCTGCGCCTGTCTGTCGGTTGGCGCTCGGGTAATGTGAATTCTGCAGACGAGCTCGTTTGTAAGGTTGCCATTTTTCCGCTCAAGATTGTATCAAAGAACAATCCAACCTGCAAACGGAGGGATTCTGGAATTACAATTAGGTACGATTCTTTGAGATGCGAGGCATACGATGAGCGCTTACCCAATCCGCAAAGTCTTGATCGCCGGGGATGACAATGTCGGGAAAACCTCCCTGGTTCGACGATACTGTGAAGGACGCTTCGAATCCTCACACCAAATGACCATTGGGGTTGATTTTCAAGGCAAGGTAGTAGAGTTGCCCGGTGGCCCTGTGAAGCTGTCCATCTGGGATCTGGCCGGACAGCAGCGTTTCGAGTCCATTCGGACAAGTTTCTACCGCGGCAGCCTGGCGACCGCCCTGGTTTATGACCTGGACGTGCCAGACACACTGAAGAGCCTGGCCCGCTGGTTTAAAGAAATTATCCAGATGCTTCCGAAGCAGCCATTTCTGGTGGTTGGAAACAAATGTGACCTTGTTACTGAAACGACCGACCGGGTTGGATTACAATTGGCTGCAGTTATTCACGCAGAGTATGTGCGCACCAGCGCCTTAACCGGAGAAGGGGTGGATGCAATGTTTGAGAAATTGGCTGTCATGGCAAATGACGCCACCGCCAGCCTGCCTCAACCTGACCCTAACGAGCCCTCTGCCTGAGCAACCCAATCAATTCTTCCTCGTCCACTCCCCCGTACCCACGGAAAGAGAGATCCTGCACCAATTGATCGTAGTCGCCCTGGTTCCAACTGGATTTTCCCATGCGGGCGATACCCCCGTTGGTATATGGCCGATGTAATTGGATGAACGCATCCAGATACGTCAGCAGGGTAGCATCCGGACTCACCCGAGCAGGGAGGGTATATGTCCAGTCCAGGCGCCAGATCTTGAGGAGCCGGTCGCTGCTCCCGGAAACCAGGTGTACACCGTTCCGGCTGACAGCAATGGACGTCACGGGCAGATTATGGGCGCGCATCCTGCGCAATAGTTTCCCATTCCTGGCATCCCAAATGCCGATCGACCCATCTTCTTCCCCGCTGAACAGGGTGTGGCCATCGGGAGAAAAAGACAAGGCGCTGATCTTGTGTGGGATGCGGTCAATCCTAATAAGCTCGGCGCCTTTCTCCAGGTCCCACCAATGCAAGGTATGATCGTTGCCCGTGCTTACTGCCATCCGACCATCCGGCGACACCGCTAATACATCAATCACTTCGGTATGCCCGGTGAGCACGAATAGGCAAACCCCGGTTTCGAGATCCCATT
>JAQTMA010000217.1 GCA_028714615.1 Anaerolineaceae bacterium
ACCAGGCTGACTGGGACAATACCCGGCTGGTAAAAACGGATGCCGCCGGAGAAGTATCCAGGCTCAAAGGGGAACCCGGGAAAGATGTTTTCATCTTCGGGAGCGGCAATCTGGCTTCCAGCTTGACAAGAGCCAGATTAATCGATCAATACCGGCTGATGGTGGCTCCGGTGGTCCTGGGTAAAGGCATACCACTATTCAGGGATATCACAAATCAAATCAGCCTGACACTTCTCGATACGAAAACCTTCCGGAATGGCAACGTTTTGATTTATTACCAGCCTGATCAAGAAGGGAAGGCGGGGTCATGACAGCCGGAGAGAAAATGAACAACCCCTCACAGTCTCAAAGAAAGCTGATCTATTCGATGATGGTGTCTTTGGACGGCTTTGTGGAAACGCCGCAGCACAAGCTTGACTGGGTCATCATCGATGAAGAACTGCACAAATTCGTCAACGATCAGCAGGCGGCGATCGGCGCATACCTGAATGGCCGGCGCATGTATGAACTTATGGCGGAATACTGGCCAACGGCGGATGCAGACCCGGCTAACCCCACCCTATATCACGGAATTCATCCCCCATACCGGTTCGCCACCGCCAGCGCCTCCTCCAGGAGGCGCTGGCGCAGCCAATCAGGTTCTAATACTTCTACCCGGTTACCAAAAGCCTGCATCCGCGACTGAGCTGCTTCCCTCGAATCAAATTTGATACGCAGGGTTGGCCATTCCTGTTGGCCGGGGGAGGATTGACGCTCATATTGCCCGGTCAGGTCGCTGACCAGGGAGCGCAACCCGTCTGGATGGACCCGCACCAGTACTTCGCAAGGGACCTCACCTTCGAGCATCTGCTTCTCGAACAGGGCACATTGCGCATGCCAATATGTGGTCAGGTCGAAGTCTTCCGGGCGTTGAAAGCAGGTTTCCTGTACTCTGACGTTCTGGATGCGTGAGACACGGAAGGTGCGCATTTCCCCATCCGCCTGTTTTCCCACCAGGTACCACACATTGGCTTTTGCAATTAACGCATAAGGATGTAATTCGCGCTGAGTGAGAGCGCCATCGGGGCGCTGGTAACTCAGCTCGATGACCCGATCTTCCCACACTACTTTGTGCAGTACGGGAAGAAATGGTACGGATTCGTTGGAATGGAACCATCCGGCCGGATCGATGAAGATGCACCGGCGCAGGCGCTCGGCGGCATCGCGCTGGGCTGCCGGTAAAGCTGCCAACAGCTTGAGCAGCATCCCGGAGGCTGCTTTTTCCAGGCCCAGGTCTTGTAACGGGGCTGCTCCGCTGGTCAAGACGATGGCTTGAGCCTCAGCATTGGTCAGGGTGGTCATCGAGCCGCGGTATCCTTCATCCAAAAAAATTCCACCGCTCACTCCGGGGTGGGTATAGATCGGAATACCGGCATAAGACAGCGCTTCGATATCGCGGTAGATCGTCCGTTCTGATACTTCCAGTTGAACAGCAAGCTCTTCGGCGGTCCTACCCCCCTGGGATTGTAAGATCAGCACAATGGATAGCAACCGGTCAGCGCGCAAAATAGACCTCTCCAGATCTCAAATGAATCTGACATTATCATACTCCTAAATCCTGACAGAAGGTGTCAGGGATTGATTGTAGAATAGGGATGGTATTCGAACATGCGTTCTGAAAGAAAGGAGTCCATCATCGCATGGACAGAAAGGCAAATGCTATGCAACAACCCAATGATTATTACCTGTATGACTTGATCCTGGACTATCAACGGGATGCCCTCGCAGCCGCGAAACAGCGCCGGATGGTCCATGAAGCCGAGCAATCCAGAGCGGCGGCTATCCGGCAGCGCATACCATTCTCAGCTCGACTGGGACTCCGCATGGTATCCTGGGGACTGCGTTTACAGGCGCGAGCGGGGATCTATCCCCTTCCTCATAATCACCGATCCCCCTGCACCGATTAACTCCCGTTTGTTTACAACCTTTGTAAAGCCGGCATCACAGATTAGGGCGGACGAGTGTGTCCGCCCTTTCAATTTTTCTTCGGGTAAAGTAATCCTTCTTAGTCTCCTATATCTTCTGCGTGGATCAATCTCCAGCCAGAGATACTAGCGCACAGGTGCGCGCCAAACAACAAGATCAGGCTGTTGAGATAAAACCAGAGCATCAACACGGTCAGGGCAGTCAGCGAGCCGTATAACAGATTGTAACTGGCCAGCCTACTGCTTACATACCATTTGAACAGCAGGCTGGTAAGTGACCAAAGCACCGTGACCACGAACGCTCCCCAGGCGGCTTCTCCCGAGTTTACAGGATGATTGGGTACCCAACGATACAGCATAAAGAAAATGAGAAAACCGATTAAGGTGGAAGCGGCCAGGGGAAAGACTTTCCAGACTACCGAATTATAAACATGGGGGTCCGTCACGACCGGCACTTTCAACGTCACTACAAGATCGACCAACCCGGTCAAGATCCACAGGACGGCAAAAGAGAGGATGATGACCGCAAGCATGCCTACCGCGATAATACGCCGGTGGAAGGATGATCGCGCCCGGCTATGCTCCCAGGCCAGGTCGATTTGACGGAGCAGGATGGTGAAGGCACTGGAAGCTGACCAAATCAGTTCCAGCGTCCCTACCAGGCTGATGGTACCGCGCAATTCAATGAAACGGTCAACATTCCGAGAAATTAGATCCGCGGAAACGGGGATGATTGCTACCAGAGCTTCTAGCAACAGGGCATGGATGCGGTTTTCAGGCACGAAATAACTGGCCAGAGAGACCAGCACTCCCAACAATGGAAACAATGAGAATACGGCATAAAAGGCCAGGCTGGAGGCGACAACTGTGCCTGAGGTCTGTCCAAAACGTTGGACTGCGCTGACCGGGATGGAGATGCGTCCATGCGTCCAGGTGAACAACCAGGCATAGATGCCTTGACCTAGGCTGTGGACCCGGATTTTGAGATTCTGGAACATACCGTCTCCCCCACATTGGCCGTGGGCGATCACTGGAAAGCGAGCTGTACCTGCTCCTTGTCGAATACCTGCATGATCTCCAGGTTGATGCCCTCTTGAGCGTCCATATAGATAGAATATTCCGGAGAGAGCAGGTAGTACACAATTTCGTATTTCAAGAAATTATCGCCGATCTCGGAGAAATGTGCGCGGCCAAACCGTACCAGAGGTTGAGCTTCGATGATACCTTTCAGCAGCTCAGGAATTCCAACCAGTTTTTCGTAGGGGGTTTTGACGGATATCTTCAACGAAAACGCGATGCGGCGTTCTTGCATGCGCTTAAAATTTTGGATACGGCTGGCGAGCAGATCGGAATTGGAGATGATGATCTGTTCGCCGGATAGACTTCTGATACGGGTGCTCTTCAGGCCGATGTTCTCGACGGTGCCCTGGTTATCGCCGACGACGATGTAATCACCAACCGTGAAAGGCTTGTCGAGTGCGATGGAAAAGGAAGCAAACAGGTCTCCGAGGATGCGTTGGAGCGCAAACGCTACGGCGATACCGGTGACCCCCAGGCTGGCGACCAGGGTGCTGACATTAAAGTTGGGGATGTTGCCCAAGATGAGCAGAAGCACCATGATCCAGAGGATGACGCGCGCCAATAAGCCCATCAAGTTGATGGCTGCGGTGTTGTCCCGATCGGTCATCTGGCGAGTGGCAATCGTGCGCGTGGTGATAATTGCGATCAGGCGACCGCCCCAGACCCCTGCCTGGAGAAGCACCAGGGTAATCACCAGGATACGCACCAGGCTGGCGATACTGATTTCTAGATTGAGAAAAAAGGAGCCGGCGTATATGGCAACGGCAAACACAAAATATGGGTGGATATTTTGAAGTAGGTCGAGAATCAAGCTGCCGGTCGGGGATTGGGTGACGCGGGCACTTTTCGACAGACGGTTCAAGAAGACCTGGCGAGCGGCGGTCAACAGGACGAGGACGCCCAGAAAGGCCAGCAGCGTGTAGGCCCAATCATCCAGGGTTATCCCGAGGAAAGAGAGCTTAAAAAAATCTTGGATGGCGTGGATTTGCAAAACCGTATGGCTACTCCGCGAAAGGGAACTCAAGACAGGCTATAACGGCTGCCCCGGCATAGCTGGTTGTAGTTATACTTTCTCCGCAAAGGCGAAAATGGACGCACGCCAGAAACCCGGTGCGAATTTCTGGTGGAATACTCCCAAAGCGTAGGCGATGGGTGAGAAGGACAGATACGATGGCTCAGCCTCGTAGCCGCAGACTACTCCTTGGAAGCCGTGACGTGCCAACATGCGCTTCACGGCAGGCAGGGAGTTACAACGGTACAACGTTGGAAAGACATCTTCCGCCGGCAGGCCTTTTTTAATGCGGCTGAGCAGGTTGGCATGCGCCCGCCCGGGTACCAGCCGGGAGATCAGGGAGATATAGTTCCATGCGTTGGGGGTACGGATGCATAGGTTTCCACCCGGCTTCAAGACCCGCTGAGCTTCGCCGAAAAATAGCTCCGGATCGGACAGGTGTTCGAGGACGTTATCGCAGAGCACCATACCGACGCTTCCAGCCTCGACCGGCCAGCAATCGTTCGCCAAAAGGTGAAACTCGTCCAGGTAGGGATTATCGCTCCCTGCCGAACTGACGTCCAACCCAATTACCTTGGCGGCTTTTCCTCGTATAATGCGCATATCCCGTCGGAAAGCGACTGGATCTTCTCCGTATGCACCGCGTCCGCAACCGAAATCAACGATTACAGAATCCGGCGATATCAAGGCATTGACGCGCGTGTAGAACGCTAGCGTACCATCCACACTGGTAAACCCGCCGAACTGGCTCTCTGGATAAAATAAGTGGGAGAGGAAATTGCTCAGATTCTTCGAACCCAATCTGCGATTTGAAATTTTACTTCGCCCCAATCAACTGACCACAATGGTGGATCTGGCTCGTCATCAGCATCATCGAAGTAGACCAACCCCATTAAGACCGGAGCAATATTCCCGCTCTCATATTTCTCCTGGTACAACCCTATCAGTTCCTTAAGAGGTTTATACTTTTGAACCAAAACAAACGTATCGATAAAATCTTTCCGATAACCTCGTTGGGCGATAGCCGCGAGTTTCATACAAGCCAGATCATCTAATGATGCCAGGTAACAATGGCCTTCATCCCAAAAGTTAAGCGGCTGTTGGAGTCTGTAACGGTATTCTAAAAAGCTAACGCGGATATCCTCAATCGTTCCATAGAGCGTACCGCGTTCTGTGCCAGTAGTAGTAAAGTGAATACCTTCGTCTCGCAATAGTTGTGCAAATTGCAAAGGATCAGTCAAGGGAGTGGATGTGAACCAATCCAAATCCACCGATCGGCGATGTCCAAAATAGATCGAAATTGCAGTTCCGCCAGCAAGGTAATATTGAATCGGACTTACCCATGCGCCTACATTTCTCAGGACTTGAAGCTGAGGAGAAGTTAACCCTTCAGTGTGATAATGCACGGCTATCTCCGTAGCTCCCAGATTGTCTGTCTGGCTGTCTTCACCCACTGATCTGCCAATGAAGATTCAATACCGAGCACTAATGCCAAGTAACGTATTTGGCGAGGATTCAATCCACCGGCCTTATGGGATACGATCCACTCCCGGAGGCTTACATCCCCCATTTTCGAACGCAGCCATCGCAGAGATTCATAATCTCCATTTTGGAGGATGCGCCTCACTACAAGGTCGCGATGCTGATCCCACCTTAACGAAGAAACTTCCAAGTCCCAAAAGGACTTAGCAATTGGATCGAGGTTGTTTTCCATATGGGAATTATACAACCCAAACTATCTTCGTTATCATAAATCCACCAGCACCGTGTCGCCGGTGGTGGTCTCATTCAGAAGTTGGTAAGCCCAACGGTTCTCCTGGCGAGTCAAGCGATCTTTGCCTTCCTGGCGCAAGAACAACACGTTGCTGTAGCGAGCATCGCGATAATCCGTCACCCGGCCGGTGTTGAGGGCTTCAATCACCTGGTCGATGCCCTGGTCAACCGTCCAGGCTGGGGTGAAATCGAGCGCCTTGCGGATCTTGTTGAAATTCACCCAATAATTGCGGCGGTCGCTGTCGTTGCCCATGTGGGTCACCTGGGCGGTGGCTACGTGGTGATGGATCATCTCGGCCACTTCGTTGATGGTGTAGTTCTGTTCGTTCGAACCCACGTTGAAGATCTGTGTGCGAACCAACCCCAGGGGAGCTTCCAGTACCTGCAGCATGGCGCGAGCGGCATCATCGACGTGCAAGAAGGGCCGCCACTGGTCGCCTCCAAAAACGGTGATCTCGTTATCCACGCAGGCTTTGGCGGTCAGCAGGTTGATCACAAGGTCAAAACGGGTGCGACCTGAGAGACCATAAATGGTGCCGAAGCGCAGGATGACCGGTGCAAAACGCTCATCGGCCATTTTGAGAAGGACGTGTTCAGAGGCGATTTTACTGCGTGCGTAAAGCGAGACCGGATTGAGCTGTGACCGTTCGTCGAGCATCTGGTCGCTTGCCCCGTACACCGAGCACGTAGATGCAAAGATAAAATGTTGTACTCCGCTGCCTTTAGCAACCTCAGCGATCATCCGCGAAGCCATGACGTTGATTTCGATGGTCAGCTCTTCATCTAGCTCGCAAGCCGGGTCGCCAACGATGCCCCCCAGGTGGATGACGGCGCTAATATCATGCATGGCTTCAACTACGCGGTCGATCTGGCGGAAGTCAGCCTGAATGATCTCCAGGTGAGGATGATCCAACCAGGGGGCAATCGGGTCGGTGCCATAGAGTAACATATCCAGCAGGCGCACGTGATATCCCTTTTCGAGCAAGCGCGGCAGCAAGGCTGACCCAATGTACCCGGCGCCGCCGATGACCAGAACGTTGTGGATCGTGTCAGGATCGTGCTCCCGGCGGTTGCCCTCCTTGCGGGTGATATCCCGCCAGACGGACGACCACAGGCGGGCAACCACCAGTAGGATGAT